>JAGNNA010000321.1 GCA_017990895.1 Reyranella sp. | reverse complement strand
GAGAGACTGGTGGTCATCGGCCCCGACTTGATAGATTAAGGATCGAAATGAGCAAGGCCTTCACCAAGGAAAGCGACGACGGCGACGAGGACGACCTGCCCGACGATGTCGGCGGGCTGCCGGCCGGCGCCAAGAACTACATGACCCCGCAGGGCTTCGAGCGCATGCGCGAGGAGCTGATGACGCTCATGCGCAAGGAGCGGCCGGAGGTCGTGCAGATCGTTTCGTGGGCCGCCGCCAACGGCGACCGTTCGGAGAACGGCGACTATCTCTATGGCAAGAAGCGCCTGCGCGAGATCGACCGCCGCATCCGCTTCCTCAGCAAGCGGCTCGAACGTTCCGAGGTCGTCGATCCAGCCAAGCGGCCGAAGACCGACCAGGTTTTCTTCGGCGCTACCGTAACCTACGTGAATTCCAGGGACGAGGAACGCACGATCAAGATCGTCGGCGTCGACGAGGTCGATCCCGGCCGTGGCCACGTCAGCTGGATCTCCCCCATCGCCCGCGCCGTGATGCGCGCCCACGAGGGCGACGCCGTCCGGATGAACACGCCCGGCGGCGAGGAAGAGATCGAGATTGTGAAGGTCACTTACGTTTGAGATCCGCCAACAGTCGATCGACGAATTTCGGCGAGTAACCCAGGAGGGCGGCTTCGTCGGCCAGCTCATTTTCGAGCCGGCCGAGCGCCTCGACGAAGGGTCCACCCTTGGCCAGCGCCTTCTCGACCAGCGCGTGAGCCTCGTGCTTGCCCATCTTGCGGGCCAGCAGGAAGGTCGCACGCTCGGCGAGGACCGCGGCTTCCGCAGCATCCATGTTGGCCTGCAGCGCGTCCGGCTCGATGACCAGCCCGGAGGCGACCTCCGCCATCCCCTCAACCGCCGATCCCAGGCATTCGACCAACGCGGAGAGGGTCGGCCATTCGGCCTGCCACCCCCCCAGCGCGCGCTCATGCTCCTGCGGCATCGCCGCCACGATCGTAGCGGCCAGCATCGGCGCGCGCGCTGCGGCGGACAGGATCAGCGCGGCGCCCACCGGGTTGCGCTTGTGCGGCATGGTCGAGGAGCCGCCCCGACCGGGCCCCGAGGGCTCGGCCGCCTCGCCCACCTCGACCTGCATCATCAGGGCGATGTCGCGCGATGCCTTGGCGAGCGCGCCGACGACCAGCGCGCAATCCTGCGCGAAGGCCGCCACACGGACACGCTGCGTGAACCACGGGCCCGGAGGCAGCGCGAGCTCCAACCGCTTCGCCAGCGCCTTCATGACTTGTTCGGCTTCCGGGCCCAGCGCCGTCAGGCTCCCCGACGCGCCGCCGAACTGGACGACCTGCGTCTCCCCGAAACTCTCCACGAGCCGGCGCTTCGAGCGGTCGATATCGGAGGCCCAGCCGGCGATCTTCTGCCCGAGCGCCAGCGGCGTGGCCGGCTGCATGAGTGTGCGGCCCAGCATCGGCATCGTGCGGTGTTTCTTTGCCAGACGCGCGAAGGCCGAGACGATGCCGTCGAGTGACTTCAGGAGCGGCGGCAGCGCCTCGCCGAGCTGCAGCACCATCGCCGTGTCGATCACGTCCTGGCTGGTGGCACCCCAATGGACGTAGTTGGCGGCTTTCGAATCGCGCCTCGCGACCTGTTCGGTCAGAGCTTTGACGACCGGTACCGTCAAGGTCGCGGTCCGGCGCGCGGCAACGGCGAGCGGCGCGGGATCGTAGAGGGAAGCATCGCAGGCTTTGACGATGACGGACGCAGCGCGTTTGGGAATCAAACCGGCCGCGGCGGTCGCTTCAGCGAGCGCCGCCTCGAAGCGCAGCATGTGACGCAAGGTGGCGGCGTCGGAGAAGCAATCGGCCACCGTCGCCGATGAGCCCAATACGGAAACCAGACGTACCGTCATGGGTTCAGCAATCGAAGAAGACGGTTTCGTTCGGGCCGCCCAGGTAAAGCGGAAGCCGCCAGACGCCCGCATCGTCGCGCCTCGCGATCAGCGTCGCACGCCGCTGCGGCTCGGCGAGGGTCAGCACCGGATCATCACCCAGCGCCGGATCGCCCTCGAAGTAGAGCCGCGTCGCGAGGCGATTGAGGACGCCGCGGGCGAACACCGAGATGTTGATGTGTGCCGCCTGCAGGCCGCCCGCCGGCCACGGCACGCGACCGGGCTTCACCGTGCTGAACCGCGCGCATCCCGACGCATCGGTCGATGCGCGGCCGAACCCTTCGAACCCGGGATCGAGCGGCAGGTTGCGGCGATCCTCGGGATGGTTGTAGCGACCGTGGCTGTTGGCCTGCCAGATCTCCAACAGACCGTCGGGCACGATGGCGCCCGCGGCGTCATGCAAGGTCAACGCGATCTCGATTCGCTCGCCCGCGACGCCGGCCACCGCCAGGTCCTGGCGATAGGCGTTGGTGACGGTGCCGAAGTAGAACGGGCCGATCGTCTGCGACGGTGTCAGTGCGCGGCTCATGAATTCTCCATCGGTGTGGCATGGCGGCCGCGCAGCACGATGTCGAAATGATAAGCCAGCGCCCAGCCCGGTTGCGTCGCCTCCATGTCGAAGGCGGCCTGCAGCCGTGCCCGCGCGCCTTCCGGCACCGAATTGTAGATCGGGTCGAAGGCCAGAAGCGGATCGTTCGGGAAATACATCTGCGTGATCAGGCGCGTGGCGAAGGCCGGCCCGAACAGCGAGAAATGGATATGCGCCGGCCGCCAGGCATTGTGGTGGTTGCCCCACGGATAGGCGCCCGGCTTGATGGTGATGAACTTGTAGTTGCCGTCGGCATCGGCGCGGGCGCGACCACCGCCATAGAAATTCGGATCGAGCGGCGCGTCGTGCTGGTCGCCGGGATGATGGTAGCGGCCGGCGGCATTGCATTGCCAGATCTCGACCAGGGCCTCGGGCACCGGCCGGCCCTCCTCGTCGAGCACCCTGCCCTGAACGATGATGCGTTCGCCCAGGGGCTCGCCCATGCGCCGGCGCGTGAGATCGTTCTCACCGGCATCGAGCCGCTCTTCGCGCAGCAGCGGCCCGGTGATCTCGGACAGGGTGTGCGGCAGCACGATCGCCGGTTTCGAGGGCGATCGGCTGATCGTCGACTTGTAGGCCGGCGAGAGATTGGCCGGGTGCTGCCCTGCGGCAGGACGGCGGTACGTTTCCTCTTTCATGCCGCTGAGCTTAGCGCCCGCTCAGGCGGCGCGCACCTCCAACCCCTTCGGCGTGGCGCGATAGCCGGTCAGCGTCCGCTCGGCATAGCCCAGCCGCCAGTCGAGCATCTTGCGGGCATAGTCGGCGACGATCGCGGCATAGGCCGGATCGGCGGCGCAGTTGACGAACTGGCCGGGATCCTTTTTTAGGTCGAACAGGAGCGGCGGCAGGGCCGCGAAGTGCACGTACTTGAATTTCTCGTCCTGCACGACGGCCAGCGAGCATTTGTCCATCGGCACGCCCAGCGCCGATTCAGGCATGCTGTAGTACAGGTCGCGGAAGTCGAACTCGTAATGGACTTCGGTGCGCCAGTCGGCCGGCACTGTGCCCTCGCAGAAGGACAGTAGTGAGCGGCCGTCGCACTGGCGCGGCACCGGAAGCCCCATCCATTCGAGGAGGGTCGGCATGGTGTCGATCGTCTCGGTGAAGCGATCGACGATGGTGCCGCGGGTTCCGTTTACCTCCACCCTCGGATCGCGGATGATCATGGGGATGCGATAGGACTCATCAAAGTAGCCGATCTTGCCCAGCAGGTGATGATCGCCGCCCTGCTCGCCATGATCGCAGGTGAAGACGATCAGCGTGTCGTCCCACTGACCCGTCTCCTTCAGATAGTCGAACACGCGGCCCAGATGATCGTCGATCTCGCTCATCAGGCCGCAGTAAGTAGCGCGCATCTGCGCCACCTCGGCCTCGCTCATGTCCGAACCGAGCGCCTGACCGTCCTGGAAGAAGTTCGCCTGCTTGATATTGCGCACATAGTAGTCGAGCAGCGCGTTCTGCCGGCCCTCCTCGGCCGGCGATGCCGCGCGCACCGGCTGGGGCATGTCCTCGGGGCGATACATGGAATTGTAGGGCTCCGGCGCGATGAACGGCGGATGCGGCCGGTAGTAGCCGAGATGCAGGAACCACGGCTTGTCCCCGCAGCCCCGGAGATAGTCGAGCCCGCGCTCGGTGAACCAAGCCGTGTCCGACAGCTCCTTGGGAATGACGGCCGGCCGCTCCGTCGCGCCGGCGCCCGGCGCGCCTTTCGGCAGCCAGATCTCCTCGCGGGTCTTGGGCAACTCGAACCCCTGGCTGGCGACCCAGCCGAAATAGGCATCGCGGTTCTCGAAGGCGCCGACCGGATGGAAGCCTTCCATGATGTCGCCCAGCACGAAGAAGCGCGGATCGTTGGGCGCGGTCTTGCGCGGATCGGGCGTCGTGGTCGTGTAACCCACGAGCGCGGGATCGTAGCCGCCGCGCCGCAGCTCGTGGGCCAGGTTGGTGAAGCGTGAGGACAGCGGAATCGTATTCTGCACCGCGCGATGGTTCATCATGTACTGGCCGGTCAGCAGGCTGGCGCGCGCCGGGCCGCAGGGTACGGCCTGGGTGAAATGGTTGCGGAAGGTCACGCCCTCGGCGCACAGCCGGTCGAGATTGGGCAGCTTCAGATAGTCCGCCCCGAGCTTGGGCAGCATCGCCCCGCGCCACTGGTCGACGACGATCAACAGGACATTCTTGGACGCAGGCATGTTCATTCACCGAGGTTGGACGGCGGCGGGATTGCGATAGAGTGCCGCTAAATCGACGGAGGAGACAACACGTGGCGCGTTTCAAGATCGTGACGACGGGACCGGGAAAAACCGATCATTCGCTAGAAATGGAGACGCTGGGCCCGATCGGCGCCGAAATCGTCGAGGTTTTGGGGGACGAGGCCGAGCTCATCAAGGCGGTCGCCGACGCCGACGCCATCTACGGCAAGGGCCGTCCGCGCATCACCGCCAAGGTGATCGAGGCGGCCAAGAAGTTGAAGGTCGTGTCGCTGGGCAGCGTCGGCGTCGACTCAGTCGATGTGGACGCGGCCACCCAGCTCGGCGTCCCGGTCACCAACGTGCCCGACACCTTCATCGAGGAAGTGGCCGACCATGCCATGACGCTGATCCTCGCGACCTGGCGCCGCTTGGTGGTGCAGGACCAGATGGTGCGCAAGGGCGAATGGGCCAAGGGCCGGCCGCACCTCTACCAGTTCCCCCGCCTCATGGGCATGACCCTGGGTTTCATCTCCTTCGGCCATGTCGCCCGCGCCGTCGCCAAGCGCGCCGCTCCGTTCGGCTTTCAGATGCTGGCCTACGATCCCTATATCGAGGAGCTGGTGATGTCCGACTACGGCGTCCAGCCGGTCGGCTATGACGAGCTGCTGCAGCGTTCCGACATCGTCAGCATGCACGCGCCCGGCACCAAGGACGCGCATCACCTGATGAAGGAACGGCATTTCCGCCAGATGAAGAAGACGGCGCTGTTCGTGAACACCGGCCGCGGCTCGACGGTCGACGAACCAGCCATGATCAAGGCGCTGCAGGAAGGCTGGATCGCCGGCGCCGGCCTCGACGTGCTAGAGACCGAACCGGTCGGCCACAACAATCCGCTCCTGGGCATGGACAACGTGATCCTCACCGCCCACGTCGCCTCGGCCTCGAGCCGCTTCGATCCCGCGCGCAAGCGCCGCGTCGGCGCCGAGCTTGCTCTGGTCCTGGGCGGCAAGTGGCCGCGCGCCTGCGTCAATCCGATGGTGCTGGAGAAGTCCAAGCT
>JAGNNA010000035.1 GCA_017990895.1 Reyranella sp. | reverse complement strand
ACGACGCACCCACGACGCAATCTACAGCGCTATCGCCGCCCTATTGCCTACCGTCCAGCCCGCAGAGTGCGCCAACTATTTCGCAAAAGCAGGATACGCTCGAACCTAGAGTCTTCCCGCTCTAGCGCGGCGTTGCTCCGTGCCTACTTCGTGACTTCTGTTACGACCGCGCGGTTGGCCTTGCCGGCGCCGTCGCTGAAATCATAGCGGATGGCGAACTTGTCGGCGGGCGAGATCCACCAGCGCGAGATGGTGCGCTGGCCCTTGTCGCCGGTCTCGTTCATCTCGACCAGGAACGTGTCGATCATCTTGTCACCGGGCCCGGTGCGCCGTTCGTAGCGGGCCACGGCGAGCGTGTAGGTCCAGGTGCCGCTGCCGACCTTGTAGCTCGCCTCGATCTTCTTGCCGACCTGGAGCGGCCAGAGGCGCTCGGGCCGCAGCGCCGCGATATAGGCGGTGAGGTCGGCACCGTCGGCCGACGGATTGTCGAACAGCAGCGCGCGCAGCTTGAACGGCTTTCCGCCGATCCGATCCATCGTGCAGTCCATGCCGTCGCGCCCGCGCGCCACGACCTTGACCCCGCTGTCGTAGGAGAAGGTCGTGCCCGGGTCGGGGCAGGCGAACTCCATGGTCTGGGCGGAGGCGCCGCCAGAAAGGGTACCGGCGGCAAGCAGAGCAGCGACGAGGGCGGGTAGTCTCATGGCCCGGATCATAGCCAAATCAGACGAAATGGCACGCCGCCTGCGCGCCGCTGCCAACCGGCCGCAAGGCCGGCTTCTCGACCCGACAGCGGTCCTGGGCCATCGGGCAACGGGAGTTGAACGGACAGCCCGGCGGCGGGTTGAGCGGGCTCGGCAGCTCGCCTTGCAGCACCGTGCGCTGGCGGGCGCGGGCGAGCTTCGGGTTGGCGATCGGCGCCGCCGCCAGCAGGGCCCTTGTGTAGGGGTGCTGCGGGCTCTTCCAGATCTGGTCTCTGCCGCCGACCTCGAACAGCATGCCGAGATACATCACCGCCACCCGGTCGGCGATGTGCTCGACCACGCTGAGATCGTGGCTGATGAACAGGTAGGAGACGCCGAACTGGCCCTTCAGGTCTTCCAGCAAGTTGATGACCTGCGCGCGTACTGACACGTCGAGCGCCGAGACCGGCTCGTCGCAGATGATCAGCTTCGGGCTGAGTGCCAGGGCGCGGGCGATGCCGATGCGCTGGCGCTGGCCGCCCGAGAATTCGTGCGGGTAGCGTTGCTTGGCGTCGCTCGGCAGGCCGACCCAGCGCAGCAGGGTCTCGACCCGCTCGGCCGTCGCCTCCGGCTTCCAGCCCGCCAGGACCATCGGCTGGGCCACCGAGCGGCCGACCGTCGAGCGCGGGTTCAGCGACCCGTAGGGGTCCTGGAAGATCATCTGGACCTTGCGGCGCATGTCGGTGAGCTGCTCGCCGCTGAGCGGCGCGATGTCGACGCCCTCGACCACGATCTCGCCGCCGCTGACCGGCACCAGCTTCATGATCGCCTTGCCCAGGGTGGACTTGCCGCAGCCGGATTCGCCCACGAGCCCCAGGGTTTCGCCGACCGCCAGGTCGAGGCTGACGCCATTCACGGCACGGACGACGCCGCCCGCGGTGTTGAACTGGACGCGCACGTCGCGCAGGGACAGCAACGACATGATCAGCCCCCTTCCGCTGCGAAGCAGGCAACGAGGCGGCCCGGTCCGGGAACCGTGAGCGCGGGCTTCTCGGTGAGGCAGCGGTCCATCACCCGCTTGCAGCGCGGCGCGAAGGCGCAACCCTGCGGCAGGGCGTTGAGCGGCGGCACCATGCCGGGAATGTCGGCCAGCCGCTCGGCGCGCTCGGCACCCGGCGTCGGCGTCGCGCCGATCAGGCCCACCGTGTAGGGGTGCAGCGGGTTCTCGAACAGCTCGTCGACGGAGGCTTCCTCGACCTTGCGGCCGGCGTACATGACGACGACCCGGTCGGCCGTCTCGGCGACGACGCCGAGATCGTGGGTGATGAAGATCATCGCCATGCCGGAATCGGCCTGCAGCTTCTTCAGCAGCGCCAGCACCTGCGCCTGCACGGTGACGTCGAGTGCCGTGGTCGGCTCGTCTGCGATCAGAACCGACGGGCTGCAGGCGATCGCCATGGCGATCACGACCCGCTGGCACATGCCGCCGGAGAGCTGGTGCGGGTAGGCGTCGAGCCGGCGCGCCGCATCCGGCATGCCGACCAGCTCGAGCAGCTCGTGGGCCCGCACGCGCGCCTGGCCACGCCCCAGGTCGGTGTGCGTCATCAGCACTTCGACGATCTGCTTCTCGACCGTGGCGACCGGGTTCAGCGAACTGATCGGGTCCTGGAAGATCATGCCGATCTCCTTCCCCCGGATGTCGAGCATGGTCTCCTCGGGAAGGGGGACGATGTCCCGTCCGTTGAGCTTCACCTGGCCGCCGACGATGCGCGCCGGCGGATCGGGCAGCAGCCGCATGACCGAGAGCGCCGACAGCGACTTGCCGCAGCCGGACTCTCCGACCAGGGCTACGGTCTCGCCGGCGCCGACGGAGAGGCTGAGCCCGTCGACCGCCTTCATCTCGCCGCGACGGGTGAAGAGGGTGGTGCGGAGGTCGACGATCTCCAGAGGAAGGGCCGAGCCGTTCATCACCGGTCCCTCAGCTTGGGATTGAGCGCGTCGTTCAGCCCGTCGCCCACCAGGTTGAGGCAGAGCACGGTGATCATGATGGCAATGCCCGGGATGGCACAGATGTACCAGGAGCTGCGGATGAGCTGGCGCCCGTCGCCGACCAGCCGGCCCCAGCTCGCGACGTTGGGATCGCCCAGCCCGAGGAAGGAGACGGCGGATTCGAACAGGATGGCGCCGGCCACGACCAGCGAGGAGAGCACGATCACCGGTGGCAGCGCGTTGGGCAGGATCTCCGAGACGATGATCCGGAAGTCGCTCATGCCCATCGAGCGGCAGGCCTGCACGAACTCGCGGTCGCGCAGCGACAGGAATTCGGCCCGTGTCATGCGGGCGATCGGCGTCCAGCTCACGATGCCGATGGCAATCACGATGTTGGTCAGGGTCGAGCCCAGGATGACCACGATGGTGAGCACGAAGATCAGGTTCGGAATGGTCTGGAACAGCTCGGCCACGCGCATGCCGATCTCGTCGACCCAGCCGCCGAAATAGCCGGCGATGGCGCCGACGCCCACGCCGATGACCGTTGCGACGGCGGAGGCGAACAGGCCGATCAGCAGGGTCGCCCGCGCGCCGTGGACGATCATCGAAAGAATGTCGCGGCCCAGCGAATCGGTGCCCAGGGGGAACTCGGGGTCCTCGCCGGGCCAAAGCTCTGGCATCCCGACGATGCGCAGCGGGTCGGTCGGAAAGAAGACCGAAGCGAAGACCGCCATCAGGGCGACGACCAGGATCAGGCAGGCGCCGACCAGTGCGCCGCGATTGCGGGCGAAGCGGCCAAGAAACTCGAAGCGTTGCATCAGCGGATCTCGATGCGCGGATCGAGCCACATGTAGATGAGGTCGACCGCGATGTTGGCGGCGATGACGACCAGCGAGCCCAGCACCATGATACCCAGCACCACCGGATAGTTGCGCGAGCTCACGCTGTCGAACAGCAGGGAGCCGACGCCTGGCCAGCTGAACACGCTCTCGATCACGACGCTGCCGGCCAGCACGGTGCCCATCTGCACGCCCAGGATCGTGACCACCGGCAGCAGCGCATTGCGCAGCACGTGGTGGATCGTGACCTTGTTGCGGCTGAGGCCCTTGGCACGCGCCGTGCGCACGAAGTCGAGCTGCGACACCTCGAGCATCGAGGACCGCATGACGCGCGTGTAGATCGCGGCATAGAACAGGCCCAGGGCCAGCGTCGGCAGGATCAGGTGATGCAGGATATCGAGCACGCCACCGGTGCCGCCGATCTTCATCATGCCGCCGACGGGCAACCAGCCGAGCTTCACCGAGAACAGCACGATCATCATGATGCCGAGCCAGAAGCTGGGCGCGGCGTAGAAGAACATGGCGGCGACGGAGACCAGGCTGTCCCAGAAGGTGCGGACCTTCATTGCGGCGACGACGCCCGCCGCCACGCCGATCGAGACGGCCAGGGCGATGCTCGACACCATGAGCAGGACCGTCGCCGGCAGGTGGATCCAGATCGCCTGGATGACCGGCATGTTCTGGCGATAGGAGAAGCCGAAGTCGAAATGCAGCAGCGCCCAGATGTACTTCAGCAGCTGCATCCATACGGGATCTTCCAGCCCATAGGTCTTGCGCAGCAGCGCGACCGTCGCCGGGTCGCTCACCTGGTTCTCGGCCGTCATCAGTTCGAGGAAGCTGCCCGGTGCCATCTGGATCAGGCAGAAATTGATGACCACCACGCCCAGCATCAGCGGGACGGCCTGGATCAGCCGTCGCCGCAGGAGCCGGAGCGCCGCCGTGCGGCGCGCCGAACCACGAAGGGCGGGCGTCGGCGAGGCTAGCTCGCCAGCCATAGGTTTCCCCAGCTTGCCGCGAGGAAGTTCGGGTCGTTCGAGTGGTTCTGCACCTTGGTGCTGGCCACCGTGATCGACTCAAGCTCGACCAGCGGCAGCAGCGGCGCTTCCTGCGTCGCGACCTTCTGGAACTCGAACACCAGCGCCTTGCGCTTGGCCGGGTCGGTCTCGACCTTGATTCGGTCGACCAGCTTGTCCATGTCCGGGTTGGAATAGCCCGAGGCGTTGCGGAACGGCACGCCCTTCATGATGCCGTCGGTGGTGAAGTACTGCGTCGTCGTCGGCACCGGCTCCGACGGATTGGCCTGGTTGGAGATCGCCAGGTCGAAATCGTAGTCGGTGTAGATGCGCTTGATCGATGTGGGACGGTCGGGGACCGTGAGATTGATGCCGACGCCGACATCCTCCAGCGCCTGCTTCACATAGGCACCGACCTTGCCGTTCTCCTGGAACCAGCCCGCCGAGAGCAGGTTCAGGGTGAAGCGCTTGCCGTCGCCCTTCTTTGGGAAGCCGGCCGCGTCCAGCAGGGCGGCCGCCTTCTTGGGATCAAAGCCAGTCTTGAAGGTGTCGGCGGTGAAGAACTCCTTGTTCGGGGAGTAGATCGGGCTCGTGCCTGGCCTTGCGTAGCCGTAATAGACCGTCTTGGCGATGAACTCGCGATTGATGGCATGGAACATCGCCTGCCTGACTTCGCGCTTGGCGAAGACCGGGTTGCGCATGTTGCATTCGAGAGTCGTCGACCAGACCGCTTCCTCGTAACCCTTGGGAGTGGCGACGAACTTGCCGGTACCGGTCAGGCGCTTGATGTCCGGCGGCGCGACGGGGTTGAACACGCCGATATGGATGTCGCCCGCCTCCATGGCCGCCGCGCGGCCAGCCGGGTCGCGCACGTAGCGGATAATCAGGCGGTCGAGATAGGGCTCGTCCTTCTTCCAGTAGTTCTCGTTCTTCAAATATTCGAAGTGGCTGCCGCGCACCCACTCCTTGAACTTCCAGGGACCGGTGGCAATCGGCGCATTGTTCGCCGGATTGGTGACCGGATCGCTGCCGGCGTAGACGTGCTTCGGCACGATGTAGGCGACCGGTGCGCACAGGGTCGACGCGAAGAAGAACTCCGGCGTCGGATTGTTGTACTTGAAGACGACCGTATCGGCGTCCGGCGATTCGATGCCCGCGAAGTCGGTGAGCGCCGACGCGACGGCGTACTTCTTCCAGATCTCGCTCACGGAATAGATGACGTCGTCGACCGTCATGTCCTTGCCGTCATGGAACTTCACGCCCTTGCGGATCTTCACCGCGTAGGACTTGAAGTCGGCCGACGGCTTCCACGATTCGGCCAGCACGCCCTCGAACTGGCCGTCCATTCTCCTCAAAGCGAGCCGCTCGAAGAGCTTGGACGACGAGAAGGTCGGGCTCGAGCCGCCACCGGCCGGCACGTAGCAAGCCTGCGGCTCGCCACCGCCCCAGGTCGCCACCAGGGTGCCGCCCCGTTTGGGCGTGCCCTGTGCGAACGATCCCCGGGACGTGCCGGCCACACCGACGGCCAGCATGCCCGCTCCGAACACGCGTCGTGAAACTTTGATCGTCATGACAGCCTCCGTTCCCAGTCCCCAAGTCCCAAGCAGGACGTAGCAAGCTTCATACCGTGTGGTCTAAGTCTGCAGCGTCGAATAAGTCGCACGTCCTACGGCGAGGAGTGCCTTTTGTTCATTGAACACGTCGACATCCACGACGCCCACGCTCTTGCCGGCACGGCGCACGCGCGCCGTCGTGATGAGCGATGTCTTGATCGCCGGCCGGAGATAGTCGACGCGGAAGTTGATGGTCGGCAGGGGGCGGCGCAGCGCCATGATCAGCGCGTAGTCGCCAACCGTGTCGATGATCGCCGCGAGCGGTCCCCCGTGCCATTGGCCCGTGCCGGCGCCGCGCTCGAACTCCGGCCGCATGGCGCAGGTCATGGTGACCTCCTCCTTCGCCGGATCGCTCGCGATCACCTTCAGTCCGAGAAAGGCGATGAACGGCGAGCGGTCGAGCTGCGCCTGCATTTCCTCGGAAGTGAGCGGCTGGAGCTTGTCGCTCATGGCGTCACCACGATCTTGCCGAACACTTCGCGATCTTCGATCACGCGCAGTGCCTCGCGCGCCTCGGCGAGCGGGAAGACCTTGTCGACCAGGACCTTGAGCTTGCCGCTCTGCACCAGCTCCAGGAGCTTCTCGATGTCGGTGCGCATCCAGCCGTTGGAGCCGAGGATCTTGAGCTCGAAGGTCCAGATGAAGCGGATGTCCTCGGTCGGCGCATAGCCGGCCGTGGCGCCGCAGGTCAGCAGGCGGCCGCCGACCTTCAGCGTCTTCAGCGAGTTCACCCAGGTGTCGCCGCCGGTGTAGTTCACGACCACGTCGACGCCCTGGTCAGTGCCGCCGCCACGCCGTGTCGGCTTGCCGTACATCGCGAAGATTTCCTTCATGAAATCCTTCTCGATGTAGTTGATCGTCCTGTCGGCGCCAAGCTCGGCCAGGCGCTTGGCCTTGGCGTCGGTGCCGGCACAGGCGATCACTTCGCAGCCGGCCAGCTTGGCGAGCTGCAGGCAGCAGACGCCGACGCCGCCCGAGGCGCCGAGGATCAGGACCTTCTCGCCCTTCGCGACATGGCCGTTGGTGACCATCATGCGAAGCGCCGTGCCGTAGGCGACGGGGAGGGCGGCGGCATCGGCGTAGCTCACGCCGTCGGGGATCCTGATCAGCTGGTGCGCGCGCGCCTTGCAGAGCTCCGCCAGGCCACCATGCACGGTCTCGCCCATCAGGCCGCCTTCGACGCGGTTGATCGGATCGACCAGGACGCGGTCGCCCTTCTTCCAGCCGGTGACGCCCGGGCCGACCTCGGCGATCTCGCCGGCCACGTCGAGGCCCATGATGGCGGGCATCGGCACCTTGATGCCCGGCATGCCGCGGCGGGTGAAGACGTCGTGATAGTTCAGCGACGAAGCCTTCACCGCGACGATCACGTCGCCCTCGCCGGGCGTCGGGTCGGGGAAATTGGTTTCGAAGACGAGGCGGTCCGGACCGCCATGTTCACGGACGACGGCAGCTTTCATTGTTATGCTTCTCCAGTTGGGATTTGCTTCGCGAGGATGCGCTTGTCGATCTTGTTGGTGCCGGCGAGCGGCATCTCGTCGACGAACAGCACGCGTCGCGGATGCTGGTAGGCGGGCGCATTGGCGAGCGCATAGGTCTTCACCGCCTGCTCGTCGAGTTCGGCGCCGGCCGCCTTGACGACGAAGGCGATCGGCTTGTGGCCCTTCAGTTCGTCGGGCACAGGAATTACCGCGGCCTGATGGATCGCGGGATGGCGTTCCAGCATCTTCTCGACCTCGCCGGGATAGATGTTCTCGCCACCGCAGACGAACATGTCGTCGACCCGGCCGACGAAATAGAAGAAGCCGTTTTCGTCGCGCCGGAAGACGTCGCTGGTCCGGTAGTAACCGTCCGGCGTCATGACCTCGGCCGTTTTCGCGGGCAGCTTGTGATAGTGCGTCATCAGCGCGCCGCACTTCATCTGGAGTTCGCCCTGGTCCTGTACTTCCCTGCCGTCGCGGACGAGGCGCAACTGGACCTCGGGATGCGGATAGCCGGTCGAGAGTTCGGGCTGGGGCAGTCCCTGGGGATGCGGCCCGAACACCACGGGGCCGGCCTCGGTCGTGCCGTAGCCGTTGCTGATGGCTGCCTTGGGAAACACTTCGCGCACCTGGTCGATCAGCGACTGGGTGATCGGCGCGGAGCCCATGCGCACGGCCTCGACGGCGGAGAGATCGTTGTTCGCCAGCAGCTCGCGCTCGCGCAGCATCATCGCGATCATGGTCGGCACCGAGGTCAGGAAGGCCACGCGATGCCGGGCGGCGGCCTCGACATAGCCCCGGGTCGTGAACTGCGGCAGCAGTACCACGGTGTCGCCGTGCGAGAAGGTCGTCTGGCACATGGCCAGCCCGTTCATGTGGTAGAGCGGCGCCGCCACGAGCGCGCGCTGTCCGAGCGGCGCCGGACGGCGCACGCGCTGGCTGATCGCCCAGAGATGGGAGTAGTGCGACAGCACCACGCCCTTGGGTCGGCCCGTCGAGCCCGACGTGTAGAGGAACATCGCCGGTTCCTCGGGCTTCATCGGCACGGGCGTGAACGGGCCTTCGTCGAGCAGGCTCTCGAAGTCCCGGTCGAAAGAGAGTTTCGGCACGTCGTCGGGCGCCAGCGGCAACCGCGCATCGTCGCCGATCACCAGCTTGGCGTCGCAGTCGCCCACGACATAGGCCACCGTCTCGGCCGGCAGCTTGTAGTTCACCGGCACGGAGACCAAGCCGGCCTGCATCGTACCGAGGAAGGTCAGCAGGAACTCGGCGCGGTTGGCCGAGAGGATCGCGACCCTGTCGCCGCGCTGCAGGCCGCGCTTCAGGAGCCCGCGCGCCACCGCGCCGCTCAGTCGCAGGATGTCGCCATAGGTGTAGCTGCGTTCGCTGCCGTTACCGCCCGCGTCGATCAGCGCCACGTTGTCCGCCGGCACGTCGCGCGAGATCGCATCGCCCTGATTGTCGTACTTGATCGTCACCATGAAGAGAGTCCCGAGAGTGCCTGGTCGGTGAGCTTCAGCCCGTAGGCGAGCGTGTCTTGGCGCCATTGGCCGTCGAACGGGCAGAAGGCATCCATCATGTCGGCCTGCAGGGTGGCGCGCACGTCGGGATCGAGCCCATGCTGCCGCCGCAGCCACTGGTCCAGCCGCAGCACGCGGCGCATGTTGACGCCGCGCGTGCCGAATTCGATCACCGCGCCGCACATGTCGCGATTGCCGAGGAAGCGCTGCACGCCGTGAAAAACCAGGCCGGTATAGTTCGGCCGTTCCATGCCGTGCGGCCTCGCGCCGTCGACGTTTTCCTTGCCCCACCAGTCGCAGGCGCGCGCGAACAGCGGGCCGGCGGGATCGTTGAAGCAGAGGAAGAACGGCTTGCCGTACTCACCGATGCCGGTGTGCCAGTCGATGAAGGCCACGCGCTCGGCGTCGGCCAGGATTTCGGCGACGATGGTCTCCAGGGTGCGGTTGGACCATTCGCGGTCCTTGCCGCCGAACATCAGCCCATCCTGATGCTCGTACTGGCCGCGCGCCAGCGTATCGAACAGCACGTCGCGGCCCTTGCTCTCGGCGAAGCGGTCGAGAACGCCAGCGATCCGCTCGTTCTCCGCGTCGGTCCATTCGCGGATCAGCAGGTCGGCATGCAGCGTTTCATAGTGGGGATTGGCGGGCGCCGGGCCCGTCTCGCGATCGATGAAGTTGCGGTTGAGATCGACGTTGTTCTCGGTCGTGCGCGTAAAGTGCGCAAAACCATACGGGTTGAGCCCATGCACCAGCACCACGCCGAGACCGGCGGGCAGCCGTGCCGCGCCGCCCGAGTTCAGCCAGCCGATCTGCACGGCAGAGCCGGAAAAGCCCTCCTGGCCATGCGTGCCGCTGAGGAACAGCGCCTGCCGCGCCGCCGTGCGATCGCCGAAGCACGCGACGTCGATCGCCAGCGGGCCGCCGTCGGGCGCCTTCTTCGCAGGGTGCAGGAACGAGCGCACCTCGCCCTGCGCGGCGGTCGCCGCCTTGAGGAACTTCGCACGCGCGTTTGCATAGCTTGCGGCGAAGCAATCGTAATATTCCATGGCGTCCCTTCTCGGCCACTCCCCAGCAGCCCTGCCGATTGCCCTTCAGACTATTCGATGAACTCCAACACCGCGTTCAACGCCTGCTTGGCCGGCACGACCACGCGGCCCGCGCTTTCGATCACGCCACCGATCTTGCCGTCCTGCAAGGCACGTGCCGCCTTCGCCGCCGACAGCGTGCGGAAAGTGAGGCCGGCCATATAGGCCTTGCGGCCCTCCGCATCCGGCACGGCATCGCCGAACTGCGCCTTCAGCTCGTCCTCGGTCACGATGTCGACCCGCGAATTGCCGACCACGACCGACTTGCCGCCCTTGATGTCGCGGATCGACTCCGGTCCGAACATGTCGGCATAGAGCTTCGAGGCCGCCGCGGGATCCGGCTCGACGATTAGGAAGCGGACGATGGCGACCGTACCGTTGGCATGGTGACGCCACTCGTCGCGCCATACGACGTCGCGGGTGAAATGGTGACAATAGTAGACGCGCCCGTACGGCACGACGCCGGCCCTCATGCGGACGGTGCGGAAGCGCGCGTCGCGCATCTCGCCGCCGACCTTGACGGGCCGCGTGAACTCGACGGGCGGGTCGACCGGCACGCCCGCCTTGCTGAGCGCTTCGTAGGTGACGGCGGAATCCTCCGCGCCGAAGACGAGACCGTTCAGCCCGAAGGGAAAGGTCAGAAGATCGAGGCGTCCCGACGCCGCGTCCTTCGGAATGGCGATCAGCTCGAGATAGTCCGTGCCGAACATGGCGAGGTGGTTCATCGAGCCGAGCGAATGATAGCCGCGTTCGGTGAGCGAAAAGCCCAGCCGTGTGTAGACGTCGGCGGCATGGTCCATGTCGTCGCGGGCATTGATGACCACGTGATCGAGCGTCGCTACGGGCAGCTTCATTTCATTTCCCCTTTCGCCGTTCACAGCGTCGCCCATCTTGGCACAGCGGGCACGTCAGGAATTCTTATATTAGGGCGCGATGCTTTCATGTGCGAAAACTGTTTCCAAGTTTCGCAGGCAGGACAGAAATGAAATCCTATTTCGGGCCATGCCGGTGAAGGGCGTTTTGTGGCCTGCGATTTGCGACTGACCTCATGCCAGTCCATTGCGCGAAATCACTTCGCGATAGAAGGCGGCGCTGAGCTTGGGAGTTCGCTTCTGCGTCGCGTAGTCGACATGGACGAGACCGAACCGCGTCGCGTAGCCGTCGGCCCATTCGAAATTGTCGAGCAGGCTCCACAGGAAATAGCCGCGGACCGGAACGCCTTCCGCCGTCGCCCGCTGCAGGTGCATCAGGCAGTTCCGCAGGTACATCACGCGATCGACGTCGTGGACCAGGCCGTCCGGCGTCGGCTCGTCGGCCGCCGAGGCGCCATTCTCGGTGATGAAGATGTCCTTCACCTGCCACAGCCGGGCGGAGTGGCGCGGCGCCCAGTACAGCGCCTCCGGCCCCAGCAGGAGCCAGGAGGAGGCCATGTGCGGATGCGACGGCGGAAAGGGCACCGGGGTGAATCCCGGCGCCGCCTCGCTCGCCAGCACATACTGGCTCGGCGCGTAGACGTTCAGGCCGACGAAACCGACTCTGCTGGAGATGATCTTGAGCTCTTCGTCGGTGAAGCGCGGCGCATCGCGGCCCGTCTTCGCGAGCCAGGCGTCGGTGTAGTGGCCCTCCATCATCACCGTGAGATAGGGCGCGTTCAGCTCCCGCGTCGCCCGCTCGGCCGCCCTGATGTTCTCGACCTTCTCGACGGCGGGCAGCGCCGTGGCGATGTTTTCCGCGGGCCCCACATTCGTGCCTTGGCGTCCGCTGGCGCGCACTGCCTGCACGGCGAGGCCATGTGCCAGCACCGCATGGTAACGGACCTGGTTCAGTCGGCCGGGCGGCAGCTTGATGCGCGGGGCGAAGTTCCCGGTTTCGTGGCCCTGCTCGACTAAGGTCTGCATCGTGTTGAGGGTGAACACCCGACGTACGCGATCGGTGAGCCGGCCGGCGACGTACGCTGCGTACTCGCCGAACGCCTGGGTGGTGTCGCGCGATTCCCAGCCGCCGCGATCCTGCAGCGCCTGCGGCAGGTCCCAGTGATAGAGCGTCGCGTAGGGCTCGATGCCGGCGGCGAGAAGTTCGTCGACCAGCCGGTCGCAAAAATTGAATCCCTTGGGATTGGCGGGACCTTTGCCGTCGGGAAAGACGCGCGGCCAGGCGATCGAGAAGCGATAGGCCCGGGCACCCATCGACTTCATCAGCGCCACGTCTTCCGTTTAGCGATTGTAATGGTCGACGCTGACGTCGCCCGTCGAGCCGTCGCGGATCCGGCCCGGCTCCCGGGTGAAGGTGTCCCAGATCGAGGGGCCGCGGCCGTCCTCGCGGGCGGCGCCCTCGACCTGATAGGCCGAGGTCGCGGTGCCCCAGCAGAAGCCTTCGGGAAACCCCGCGGTCAGTCGGCGCGGGCTCCGGGCGGTTCCGGAAGCCGTATGGACCGATCCGTAGGCCGCTGCCGCCAGGGTGGCGGTGCCCGCCGCGGCGAGAAGAGTGCGGCGGCGGGTCAGAGTGAAGGGCATCGGGTCGAGCAGCTCCAGGCGGTCATCGACCGCACGGAAGCATCCCGCGTGCCAGCCTGCCCTGCGCGGGCAGGTTTCAGTTTTCAGGCGCTTTCGTTACTCAGCACGTCGCCGAACAGCTTCCACGTCTCGCCGTCGAAGGCCGAGAGGCGGACCGACTGGATGGGATAGAAGTCCGTCGGACTGGTGTTGATGGTGATGCCGGGCAGCAGCATCGGCACGACCAGCTTCTTCATGCTGGCGGCCTGCTTCATCAGGTTCTCGCGCGTGAGGTTGTCGCCGCAGGCTTCGAGGCAGTGCTTCATGGTGGCGGAGACGGCGTAGGCATAGGTGTTGCCCGAATCGGCGGGGTTGGCATCGGGCAGGTACTTCTTCATCCACGCGTCCCATTCCTTGTAGTCCGCGTCGTTGACCCATTGCTTGTCGGTGGCGTCCTTGAGGTAGGCGGCGGTGATGATGCCCTTGCTGTTCTCGAACCCGGCAGGCTTCAGCACGGCGGCAACGGACGCGGAGACATTGGCGAGATAGTGGTCGGGCTTCCAGCCGAGGTCGGCGACCTTGCGGATGGCCTGCGCCGCCGCCTTTGGCGCGGCGTCGTTGAAGAAGACGTTGGCGCCGGAGTTCTTGATCTGGATGATCTGGCTGTCGACGGTGGGATCGGTGACCTCGTAGCTCACCTTGGCGGTGACGTACTTCTCGTTCTCCTTGCCGAGGCCGGCGAAGAAGCCGCCAGTATAGTCCTTACCCGAATCGTCGTTCTGGTAGAGCATGCCGATGCGCAGGTCCTTGAGATTGTCCTTGTACTTGGACAGGACGTGCTTGGCGTAGATCGCGGCCTCGGTGTGATAGTCGGGCTGCCAGCCCATCGTCCACGGGAACTCCTTGGGCATGCCCCACTTCGAGGCGCCGGTCGCCACGAAGAGCTGCGGCACCTTCTTCTGGTTCAGATACTTCTGCACGACCGTGTTGGTCGGCGTGCCGAGCAGCTGGAAGATCGCGAAGACCTTGTCGTCCTCGACCAGCTTGCGGACCATCTCGACGGTCTTGGGCGGCGAGAAGCCGTCGTCGTAGGTGATGAAGTTGATCTTGCGGCCGTTGATGCCGCCCTTGTCGTTCACCATCTTCCAGTAGGCCTCGATCGCCTTGCCGATGGTGCCGTAGGCCGAAAGCGGCCCGCTGTACGGGTTGGTGTGCCCGAGCTTGATCTCCTTGTCGGTGACGCCGGTGTCGTACTTCTTCTGGGCACGCACGATATACGGGGAGAACGCGAACGCAGCACTACCGGCCGCGAAAACGCGGCGACGCATCTTGGTCATGTTTCCTCTCCAGTCGTCGTTATTAGAGCAGGTGGCCTGCTCGCTCCGCTTTGGTGCGAAGATAGTTCTCGTTGTGCCCGTTGGACGGGAAGGAATGGGGGACCCGTGTCGCGACCTCGATGCCGTAGCGCTCGAGCTGGGCGATCTTCTCGGGATTGTTGGTCATCAGCCGCACACGCTGGATGCCCATGCGTGACAGCATCATGGCGGCCGGCGCGTAGATGCGCTCGTCGGCGTCGAAGCCGAGCTGTTCGTTGGCGTCGATCGTGTCGAACCCGTCGTCCTGCAGCTCGTAGGCGCGCAGCTTGTTGACGAGGCCGATGCCGCGGCCTTCCTGCGCGAGATAGAGCAGGACGCCGGATCCCTGCTTGGCGATCTCGGCGATGGCGCTGCGCAGCTGCACGCCGCAGTCGCAACGCAGCGAGCCCAGCAGGTCGCCGGTGAAGCATTCCGAATGCAGCCGGATCAGGACGGGCTCGGTCGGATCGATCTCGCCGACCACGATGGCGAGATGTTCCTTGCCGCCGTCGCTGGGACGCCAGGCGAGGATGCGGGCATTCTCGGCGCCTTCCAGCGGCACGTGCGCCTGCGCGACCTGCTGCAGCGTCCGCGACGCGGTATCCTCATAGGCCGACACGTCGGCGGCATCGACATAGACGAGATCCTGCTCGCGCGCCCAGTCGCGCCGCTTGTTGCCCGGGTCGCGGGTCAGCGGCCCGAGGACGACCGCAGGCAGGAGCCGCGACAGCTTGGCGAGTTCGATCGCCGCCTGCGCGATGCCGGGGGCATGGCTGGCCACCGGCCGGGACAGGTGGCGCAGGGCCACGTGACGGCCGGTCCGGTCGCTCTCGTGCGGCCGCAGGATCACGTCGACCGGGACGCCCTCCGGCAGGTCGATGGTGATCGGCTTGTTGATCTCGCCCATGCCGCCCGCAATGTGCGGGGGAATGTCCATGCCGATCGCCTCGGCGCGGCGCCGCGTGGTGACCAGCACTGGCGGGTTCTGGGCAAGCCCCTGCAGGCGCTGCAGGGCGCGCGGGCCGCAGGATTCGGCGGCGATGACGAGGCCGCCCGCGCCATCCTCACCGCGCAGCACCACGATTCCCCCGCGGCGAAGCTCCGCCATGGCACGTTCGACGGCGGCGACTGCAGCCGCGCTGCGGGAGTGGGCTGGATTGGAAATCATGATTCGCAGGATATCACGCCACGGGATTTCGCCGAAGTGAACCACTTTTGTGCCCAGATCGTACCGGATAGAGTAAATTTCGAGATGGCTGACAGGTACAGAACGCATGTCCGTGAACAATCGTGGCAAGAAGATCCTGTTGGTCGATGACGACCAGGCGTTGCGCACGGTGCTCGCCGAGCAGCTCGATCTGTATGACGGTTTCACCACAATTCAGGTCAGCACCGCGGCCGAAGGGCTGGAGAAGGCCAAGCTGGCCCACTACGACGCCATCCTGCTCGACATCGGGCTTCCCGATATGGACGGCCGCGAGCTTTGCAAGCTGATGCGCCGCGAGGGCGTGCGCGCGCCGATCATCATGCTGACCGCGGCCGACAGCGATGCCGACACCATCCTGGGCCTGGAGTCCGGCGCCAACGACTATGTGACCAAGCCATTTCGCATCAACGTCCTGCTCGCGCGACTGCGCGCCCATCTGCGCCAGCACGAACGCAGCGAGGATGCGGTCATGTCGATCGGCCCCTACGAGTTTCACCCAGCGGGCAAATTGCTGCTGGAGAAGGGCGGGAAGAAGAAGGTCCGCCTGACCGACAAGGAAGCCTCGATCCTGAAATACCTGTTCCGGGCCGGCGACCGGCCAGTGGCCCGGGACATCCTGCTGAACGAGGTCTGGGGCTACAATGCCGGCGTCACGACGCACACGCTCGAAACCCATATCTACCGCCTGCGCCAGAAGATCGAGAAGGATCCGGCGAGCGCCGCGATTCTGGTCACCGACCGCGGGGGCTACCGGCTCCAGCCCTGACGGGCGGGGCTTGCCAATACGTGAACGAGGCGTCATCTTTTCGGCAAGCAATAGCCAGAACCGCCCCGGGAGGGTGATGCCATGACCACGCAACGGATTTATGCCCTGCCCGTCGACGTGACGCAGTGGACGTTCGACGGCGCGACCGACCTCATGTTCAACTGGGAATATGACGACGGTTCGGCGCCGCTGCTCGAGCTCTACGAGAAGGGCAAGCAGCAGCAGTGGGACGCCAGCACGCGGCTCGACTGGTCGCTGGAGCTCAATCCCGACAATCCGATGGAGCTGAAGGACGAGGCGATCTCGATCTACGGCACCGATCACTGGAACAGGATGACGGAGAAGGAGCGCAGCTGGCTGCGACTCCATCTCCAGGCCAACTCGATCTCGCAGTTCATGCACGGCGAGCAGGGCGCGCTCATCGCCACCGCCAAGATCGTCGGCACCGTTCCCGACATGAACGCCAAGTTCTATGCCGCGACCCAGGTGATGGACGAAGCACGTCACGTCGAGGCCTACAAGCGGCTGCTGCACGAGAAGTTCAAGGTCGCCTATCCGATCAACAAGGCGCTGCAGACCCTGCTCGAGCAGACGCTGACCGACCGCCGCTGGGACATGACCTATCTCGGCATGCAGGTGCTGATCGAAGGCCTGGCGCTGGCCGCCTTCCAGTCGATCCGCGACAAGGCCGGCAACACGCTGGCCGGCGCGGTGAACGCCTATGTGATGCAGGACGAGGCGCGCCACGTGTCGTTCGGGCGGCTGGCCTTGCGCGAATACTATCCGCACCTGTCGGAGGCCGAGCGCGACGAGCGCGAGGAGTTCGTGGTCGACGCGCTCTACTTCATGCGCGACCGCTTCAACCAGTCCGAGGTCTGGGAACGGCTCGGCCTGCCGGCCAAGGTGCTGGACGACATCCACTACAATTCCAAGCAGATGCAGTCGTTCCGCGGCCGCCTGTTCAGCCGCGTCGTCCCGACCGTGAAGGATATCGGTCTGTGGGGACCCCGCGTGCAGAAGGCCTTCGCCGACATGGGCGTGATGGACTACGCCAAGATCGACGTGGCCGAAGTTCTGGCCAACGACGGCCGGGTGGCCGAGGAGTTCGACCGGAAGATGTTCGTCGAGAAGTCGATCGCGGCGGAGTAAGTGGAAACGCCAGCCTCCCCATTCCGATGGGGAGGTGTCGACGTCTTCCGTCGACGGAGGGGTCACGGCGTCGCTTCGACGAGATGACCCCATCGCCCCGTTTGACGGGGCACTTCCCCCTCTGAAGGGGGAAGAAATCAGAGCAGCGGCAACATCAGGATCAGCAGCGCGGCCGGGACGAGCAGCGGCCAGGCCAGCACCGGCAATAGCAGCCCGCCGATCACGGCGCCGACCAGGTAACCCGTCCAGGTCAGGGCCAGCAGGCCGGTGTTGAGCGCCGACGGTGGGGTTATCGCCGCGCCGCGCCACAGCCGGTCGACGGCCGCGTCGGCGGTACGGGCCAGCGTACTGGTCACGACGACGGTGCTGACCGAATGGCCGGCGAAGCTGGTGATCGTCGAGGCCTGCAGCCCCATGGCGAAGGCGACGATCATCACCGCATTTTCCTTGCCCACGGGAAGGAAGCCCACGACCGCGAGGAGCGCGGCCTCGAGCAGGATGCCCGGCACCGGTCCCTTGAACAGGCGCAGCATCGCGCGGGCGAGCATGGCGCCGGGAAAGAACGCGACCAACGGCGTAAGATGATTCCAGGCGCCGAGATGGTTGCCCTTGGCGATGTCGATGCCGGCCAGCACCGTATTGCCGGTCATGTTGGCCGCGAACACGCCACCCATGGTGACGTAGCCCACGGCGTCGGCGATGCCGGCGACCAGGGTCAGGATGGTCGCCTGCGCGAGGGGACGGGCGCTGATCGCTACACCACGTCGTAGGTGATCTCGACCTCGGCCCCGAAACAGTGGCCCTGGCAGGTCAGGATCCAGTTGTTGGCGAGATCCTCGGGCGTATAGATGTCGTTCTTGGCTAGGATGACCTTGCCCTTGATGCGCTTGGCCGCGCAGGAGGCACAGAAGCCTTCCTCGCAGGACGAGAGAGGGTTGAGGCCGCCGGCGCGCGCGGCTTCCAGGATCGTCTGTCCCTTGGCATAGGCCACCTTGTGCACCTTGCCCTCGAAATGGATCGTGATCTCCCTCGGGATCACGTCGCCTTCCTCGCTGGGCTGGATCGGGATTGCGTCGTTGCCCGAAGCCTCGAACCGCTCGATGCGCACCTTGTCGTGCGGCATGCCGTGTTCGAACAGCGTCTCCTCGACGAGCTTCATGAACGGGCCGGGGCCGCAGAGATAGGCGTCGGCGGCCTCGAAGCCCTTCATCGCCGCCACGATCTCCTCGGGCTTGATGATGCCCTGCGTCGCATCGAGGTGATGGAGGACTTCCAGCCGGCCGGGATGGGCGGCGAGCAGTGCCTCGAACTCGGCATCGAAGATCACCGATTGCTTGTCGCGGTTGGCATAAAAGAGGCGGATCTGCCGCTTGCCCTGCTTCAGGGCGCTCTTGATCAGGGACATCATGGGCGTGATGCCGCTGCCGCCGCCGAACAGCAGGAGCGGCGCGTTGCCCTCACCAAGAACGAAGCGGCCGGCCGGCGGCAGGACGTCGAGCGTACCGCCCTCCTTCACCGAGTCGTGGAACCAGTTGGAGCCCTTGCCGCCGGCGACCCGCTTGATGGTGACCTTGGGCAGCCCGTCGGTCTCGGGGGCGCTAGAGAGGGAGTAGCAACGGTTGAAGACGCCGTCGGCGTGAGGGATCCGGAAGGTCAGGAACTGGCCGGCGCAGTAGCGGTACTTTTCGGCCAGGTCGGGCGGAATCTCGAGGACGAAGGAGCGCGCGTCCGGCGTCTCTTGGATGATCTTGGCGATGCGCAGCTGATTATAGGACATCGAAAACTCGTCGTCAGAAGCCCGATTTCCGGGCGGACTCTCCTAGCAGACTGTGCTAGCGTCCGCCGAGAAAAATGAGCGGAGCGTCATTGTTCCGACGCTCCTATGGGATGGGACAAGGTTCAGGGCCAGGAGGCAAGAGCCGATGACAACGCAAAAAATTTACCAGCTGCCGGTTGAAATCACGAACTGGAAGTTCGACGGCGCCACCGAGATCGCCTTCAACTGGGAATACGAGGACGGCTCCGCCGACCTGCTGAACCTCTACGAGAAGGGCAAGCAGCAGCAGTGGGACACCAGCACCCGCATCGACTGGTCCCAGGAACTGTTCGAAGGCAACCCGATGGGCATGGCCGACGAGTCGATTCCGATCTACGGCTCGCCCTTCTGGGACAAGATGACGGACAAGGAAAAGGACTGGCTGCGGTTCAACCTGCAGTGCCATTCCATCTGCCAGTTCATGCACGGCGAGCAGGGCGCGCTGATCGCCACCGCCAAGATCGTGAACACCGTTCCCGACATGAACGCCAAGTTCTATGCCGCGACGCAGGTGATGGACGAGGCCCGTCACGTCGAGAGCTACAAGCGGCTGATCCACGAGAAGTTCAAGTCGGCCTATCCGATCACGGACTCGCTGAAGAACCTGCTCGAGCAGACGCTGACCGACCGCCGCTGGGACATGACCTACCTCGGCATGCAGGTCCTGATCGAGGGCCTGGCGCTCGCCGCCTTCCAGCGCATCCGCGACACCGCCAAGAACAACCTGGCCGGCGCCGTGAACGCCTATGTCATGCAGGACGAGGCACGCCACGTCACCTTCGGCCGCATGGCACTGCGCGAATACTATCCGCACATCTCCGATGCCGAGCGCGCCGAGCGCGAGGAATTCGTCGTCGAGGCGCTCTACTTCATGCGCGACCGTTTCAACCAGGGCGAAGTCTGGATGCGGTCGGGCCTGCCGGTAAAGGAAATGCTGGAACACGCCTACCACTCGGGCGCCATGCAGCAGTTCCGCACCCGTCTCTTCACGCGCATCGTGCCGATCCTCAAGGAGATCGGGCTGTTCGGACCGAAGGTCCAGAAGGCGCTGGGCGAGATGGGCGTGCTGGGCTACGCCGAGATCGACGTCGAGAAGCTGATCGGCAACGACCTCAAGGTCGCCGAGGACTTCGACGCCAAGAAGTTCGTGCACGACCAGATCGCCGCCGAGTAGGCGCATCGTTCTCGGCTGGAATTGGGAAGGGGGCCTCGCGGCCCCCTTTTTTCCTTTGGTGTCTACTGACAGGAATCAATCCGCGGCGCCGCGCCGAGAACCGTCGCGACCTTCGAGATATCGAGGCAGCGCGCGCCGATCCAGGCCTTGGTCTGCACGAAGATCGCGAAGCGGGCGAAGGCGTCGGCCTGTGCCTCGGGCGTCGGCCTCTTGCGCGCGAGCAGCCAGCTCAGGGCGTAGATGTTGCCGGTCGCGAAGTCGGCTGACGGGACGTCGGGATCCTTCGCCCAGAGAGCGACATTCTTCTTGGCCGCGCCCGTCGGATCGGCAAGGCCGGCGAGCCAGGTGCTGGCGTTCGAGGCCAGCGCATAGGATCCGCCATTCTGGGCGATCAGCGCCTTCACCTCTGCGGCCATGCCGACATAGCCCTGGCCCTCGATCGTGCTGCCGGCGCAGCCGATGCGGCACAGCGCCACGAACATCAGGTACTCGGCCAGGATGATCTCGATGTTGCCGTTGTTGTGGCGGCGCCAGGCGCGCGCGAGGTTCCAGCCTTGCGTCAGCTCCGCGCCGGTCCATGGCTTGGCGGCCAGCGGCGTGTCGCGTTCCAGCTCGCCGATCACGGCCTGAGCGGCGGACTGCCATTCGGGCGGAATCTGCGCGGCGGCCGGCGTGGCGGTGCCGAGCAGGATCAGCAGCAGGATCGCGCGGAGTCGTTTCATGGCAGGCTCCCTTCAGTATTTGCGGGCCGTCTTGCGATCGCGGCTTTCGTATTGGACGAGGTCGTCGGCCCTGAGCACGGTGGCGTCGGGCGGCATCAGCCAGCGCCTCTGCGTCGGCCTGATCAGCGGGTAGTGGCGGGCATCGTCGAGCGCGGCGCCGACCTCCCAGCAATCCTCTTCGCTGGTGATCCAGGTGTCGGGCGCGAAGCGGCGCAGGTCGATCGAGACCGAATAGGTCCGCAGCGTCTTGCGGCCTTTGTTGAAGTACTCGTGGAAGTACGACATCGCGAGTTCGCGCAGGCTGCGATAGACCGGGTCGCGCCAGCGCAACCAGACATGGTTGCTCTTGGAGATCGCGCCCCAGCAGCCGTCGCGGCGGAACAGGGTGACGACGTGATCGGCATCCTCGGGTGTGGACGTCAGGTCCATGACCAGCGGCGGCTCGCCCTGCAGCCACAGCGCGCAGGCCGCGACGAAGGCCGCCTCCAGGCAGTGCGCCTCGCGATGGCGCAGCACGCCGCGCACGGAGCGCAGGCAATCGCCGTTCGGCTCGAAATTGGCCGGCAGGGCCGTGAGGTATTCCTGCACGCGCTGGGGCGTGCGGAGCGACATGAGGATACGACCTTCCGCGGCGGTGAGGCCGAGTTCTGCCGGGGTGGGGCGTTTGCGTCTGCGCATCGAGTGCAATTGTGCCGTGATGCGCCGGGACAGGCCAGCGATAGAAGGCCGGATGGCAACGGCCGGGGGTCGGGGTGGTTGGTGGAGCTGAGGGGGATCGAACCCCTGACCTCCTCATTGCGAACGAGGCGCTCTCCCAGCTGAGCTACAGCCCCCTCCGACCCTTGGAGAACCGCGCGGATAATGGTTGCCGCGCCCCCTGTCAAGCAAACCGGCCTGTGATAGCGTCCGGCCGGCAATTCGATCCGCATTTTCGATGGAGAGGTAAGACGATG
>JAGNNA010000034.1 GCA_017990895.1 Reyranella sp. | reverse complement strand
AAATAGGTCTCGCCGGTGAAGGACTGGCCGATCAGGCTGGAGCCCACGACCTTGCCGTCCTTCTGCACGAGCGAGCCGCTGGCCTGGCCCGGGAAGGCCGCCCCGGCGACGCCTACCATGGCCAGCGGATAGGCGAGACCCAGCAGCACGGTCATCAGGACCAGCATGACGAGCGAGGCGCGAAAATGACGAAGCATGACTGTCTCCTTCAGGCGAGGCCGGTGGCCGCGACCACGACGTCGATCAGCTTGATGCCGACGAAGGGCACGACCAGGCCGCCGATGCCGTAGATCAGCAGGTTGCGCCGCAGCAGCGCGGCGGCGCCGCTCGGCCGGTACTGCACACCGCGCAGTGCGAGCGGGATCAGCGCCACGATGATCAGCGCATTGAAGATGATCGCCGACAGAATGGCACTCTGCGGCGTCGCCAGGCCCATGACGTTGAGCACGCCGAGCTGCGGGTAGAAGGCGATGAACATCGCCGGGATGATGGCGAAGTACTTCGCCACGTCGTTGGCGATCGAGAAGGTGGTGAGCGCGCCGCGCGTCATCAGCAGCTGCTTGCCGATGGCCACGATCTCGATGAGCTTGGTCGGGTCGCTGTCGAGGTCGACCATGTTGCCGGCCTCGCGTGCGGCATTTGTGCCGGTCTGCATGGCGACGCCGACATCGGCCTGGGCGAGCGCCGGCGCATCGTTGGTGCCGTCGCCGCACATCGCCACCAGCTTGCCCTTGGCCTGCTCCTCGCGGATCAGGCGCAGCTTGGCCTCGGGTGTCGCCTGCGCCAGGAAGTCGTCGACACCGGCTTCGGCGGCGATCGCCGCCGCGGTCTGCGGATTATCGCCGGTGATCATCACGGTGCGGATGCCCATGGCGCGCAGCTCGGCGAAGCGCTCGCGGATGCCGCCCTTGACGATGTCCTTCAGGTAGACCACACCCAGGATGCGGCCGTTGCGCGACACGCCGAGTGGCGTGCCACCTTCCTTGCCGATGGTCGAGGCGATCCGGTTCACCTCCTCGACCGGCGGCGTGATGCCGAGCGAGCGCGCATGCTCGATCACCGAATCGATGGCGCCTTTGCGGATGACCGCGCCCTCGTGGTCGACGCCGCTCATGCGGGTCTGCGCCGTGAAGGGCACGAACTGGCCCTGTAGCTCGGCCACGTCGACGCCCCGCAGGCCGTATTTCTCCTTGGCCAGCACGACGATCGAGCGGCCCTCGGGCGTCTCGTCGGCCAGGCTCGCGAGCTGGGCCACGCGGGCGACCTCCTCCTCGGTCACGCCGGTTACCGGGATGAACTGTGTGGCGTGGCGATTGCCGAGCGTGATGGTGCCGGTCTTATCGAGCAGCAGCGTGTCGACGTCGCCCGCCGCCTCGACGGCGCGACCGGAGGTCGCCAGCACATTGAAGCGCACCAGCCGGTTCATGCCGGCAATGCCGATGGCCGACAGCAGCGCGCCGATGGTCGTCGGGATCAGGGTGACGAACAGCGCGATCAGCACGACGACGGAGACTGCGCCGCCAGCATAGGTGGCGAAGCTCGGGATGCTGACGACGGCCAGCACGAAGATCAGCGTAAGACCGGCCAGCAGGACGCTGAGCGCCAGCTCGTTGGGTGTCTTCTGGCGCGCGGCGCCCTCGACTAGGGCGATCATGCGGTCGAGGAAGCTCGATCCCTCCTCGGCGGTGATGCGCACCTTGATCCGGTCCGACAGGACGCGCGTGCCGCCGGTGACCGCCGAGCGGTCGCCGCCGGCCTCACGGATGACCGGCGCCGATTCACCGGTGATGGCCGATTCATCGATGGTCGCGACACCTTCGATGATCTCGCCGTCGCCCGGCACCAGATCGCCGGCCTCGACCAGTACCTTCTCGCCGACCTTCAATGTGTGGGCACGCCGCGGCTCGAACGTGTCGCCGACGCCCAGCAACACCTTGGCAATGGTCTCGCTGCGCATGCGTCGCAGCGTGTCGGCCTGGGCCTTGCCGCGGCCTTCCGCAACGGCCTCGGCGAAAGTGGCGAACAGGACGGTGACCCACAGCCAGATCACGAGCTGAATCTGGAAGCTGCTGCCGGCCGCGCCGGTGATCAGGTCGCGCACCGTGAGGACGGTGGCGGCCAGCGCCACCATCTCGACGGTGAACATGACCGGGTTCTTCACCAGCTCGCGCGGGTCGAGCTTGGTGAGGCTGCCCAGCAGGGCCGGTTTCAGGATCGCGGGGTCGAAGAGCGACTGCGACTTGTCACGTTTGCTCATGATGACGCCTCGTTAGAACAGCGAGCCGGCCAGCAGAGCGAAATGCTCCGCGATGGGGCCAAGGGCCAGGGCCGGAAGGAAGGTGAGACCGCCGACGATCAGCACGGCACCGACCAGCAGGCCGACGAACAGCCCGCCATGAGTCGGGAAGGTGCCGGCCGAGATCGCGGCCTTGCGCTTGGACGCCAGTGAACCGGCGACGGCCAGCATCGGAATGATGATGGCGAAGCGGCCGACCATCATCGCGACGGCCAGCGTGCCGTTATAAAAGACGGTGTTGGCCGTCAGTCCACCGAAGGCGCTGCCATTGTTCGCCGCCGCCGACGTGTAGGCATAGAAGATCTCGCTGAAGCCGTGCGGTCCGGCATTGGCCGGGCCCGCGAGGCCCGCCGGCGCCACGGCGGCCAGGGCCGTGAAGCCCAGGATGGCCAGCGGCGCGCAGAGGATGGCGAGCATGGTGAACTTCACCTCGCGCGCGTCGATCTTCTTGCCGACATACTCGGGCGTCCGGCCGACCATCAGGCCCGCCAGGAAGATCGCCAGGATGGCGAACAGCAGCATACCGTAGAGGCCCGCGCCGACGCCGCCGATGATGATCTCGCCCAGCAGCATGTTGATCAGCGGGATCATGCCGCCGAGCGGCATGAAGCTGTCGAGCATGGCGTTCACCGCGCCGCACGAGGCGGCCGTCGTGATGACAGCGAACAGGGTCGACAGGGCGACGCCGAAGCGCACTTCCTTGCCTTCCATGTTGCCGGCAGCGTTGTCGACGCCGAGCGCGCCCAGCAACGGATTGCCACCGGCTTCGGCCCAGTAGCAGACGACCACGGCGGCCAGGAACAGCACGCTCATGGCGGCCAGGATCCCCCAGCCCTGGCGCTCGTCGCCCACGGCCCGGCCGAACACGTTGGTCAGCGCCACGCCGATCACGAAGATCGACAGCATCTGAACGAGGTTCGAGAGCGCCGTGGGATTCTCGTAGGGGTGCGCGGAGTTGGCGTTGAAGAAGCCGCCGCCGTTGGTGCCCAGCATCTTGATCGCGAGCTGCGAGGCGACCGGCCCCTGCGCGATCGTCTGCTTGGCGCCCTCGAGCGTGGTCGCCTCGACGTAGGAGGACAGATTCTGAGGCACGCCCTGCCAGACGTAGAAGACCGTCAGCAGCAGGCAGAAGGGCAGCAGCACGTAGAGGGTAACGCGCACCAGATCGGCCCAGAAGTTGCCGATGCTCTTGGATTCGGCGCGCGCGAAGCCGCGGACCAGCGCCACGGCCAGCGCAATGCCGGTGGCGGCGCTCAGGAAGTTCTGAACCGAGAGGCCGGCCATCTGCGAGAGATAACTCATCGTCGATTCGCCGCCGTAGTTCTGCCAGTTGGTGTTTGTCAGGAAGCTCACCGCAGTGTTGCCCGCGAGATCGGGCGCCACGGCGGACATGCCCTGCGGATTGAGCGGCAGCAGGTCCTGCAGGCGCAGCAGCAGATATAGGAAGGCGAAGCCCACGATGTGGAAGACGATCATGGCGCGGGCATAGACCCACCAGCTTTGCTCCTCCGCCGGGTCGATGCCGGCAAGGCGATAGAAGCCGTGTTCGATCGGCCGCAGCACCGGCGACAGCAGGGTGCGCCGTCCGGCCATGACGTTGTCGAGGTAGCCGCCGAGCGGCCGCGTGAGCAGCAGCACGAGGCCGCAGAAGAGCGCGATCTGCGCCCAGCCGTTGATGGTCATGGCCGCCTCAGAACTTCTCCGGCCGCGCCAGCGCGACCGTGAGATAGACGAGCAAGAGGGCGGCCAAGCCGCCGGCAAGCAGATAGTCGAAGGTCATGATCGCCTCACAGCCTGCTGCACAGGCGTTCGTAGGCGATCAGCAGGCAGAACAGCACCAGGCCGCCGCCGAAGAACAGGATGTCGAGCATTGAGAACTCCTTCGCCGCCATAGAAGGGCGCGACAGCGTAGGAATTCGAGCCGGCGGGCGGGCTGCCGGCATAGGAAACTTATAGGAATTTCAGGAAGGACTGCCGCCGGCAGCCTGCTCGACGTCCGGAGGCGTCAGGAGCGGAAACGCAGTGCGACGGCCAGCATACGCAGCGACAGGATGCCGAGGCTGAGGCCCAGCATCGCGAAGAGCAGGCTGGGCTCGGCCAACGGCTGGCCGCGATAGGGAAAGATCTGGCCGCCGATCAGCATGAACAGCCAGATGCCGCTCCAACTCGCCATCTCGAAGAGCGACGCCGAGCCGGGAATGTAGGCCGGCGGCTTCTTGCAAGGCCCGAATCGCACCCGCCAGAACATGTACGCCGAGGCGACGAGGAACCAGAGGAAGCTCAGGAACTGCACGGCCGTCAGGAGGGTCACCGGCTTCGGCGTACGACACCAGAAGGCCGGCATGCCGGCGGCACAGAGACCGTCGAGGGCGCCCGCCGTGAAGCCGACCGCCGGGGCCTCCAGCGACAGGTTGGTGAGCGCGAGGTAGGCAAGGATCGTTGTCGCAACGGGAGACAGGCCGACCAGCCACTCCCACCGCGCCAGCGGCGTCATCTTCGACTTGGCTTGTGCCACCTGACTTGTCGCCGGCTAGAGCATCATGCGGGTGTGCAGATCGAACATGATCCAGAAGCTGCCGCCCACCATGATGAACAGCAAGATGCAGGTGAAGACCAGCGCCAGGACGTTCTCGCGCGGCGTGGTGGTGAAGTTGATGTGCAGAAAGAAGCGCAGATGGACGAGCACCTGCAGCACTGCGGCGATGCCGATGACCAGCAAGGTGCGCTGCGGAGGCAAGGCGTGCGTATAGACCAGCCAGAACGGGACGGCGCTCAGGACGACCGCCAATACGAAGCCGATCAGGTAGGAACGAAGGGCGTGCGGGGTCTGGTGTTCCATCACAACAATCCCGGCAGGTAGACGATGGAGAAGATGCCGACCCAGGCGATGTCGAGGAAGTGCCAGAAGAGGCCGAGCCGATAGAGCCGCGAGGCGACCGGCATTGTGAGCCCCTTCAGCGCGACCTGGGCGCCGAGTACGACGATCCAGATCAGGCCCATCGTGACGTGGACGCCGTGCGTGCCCACCAGGGTGAAGAAGGCCGACAGGAAGCCGCTGCGATCCGGCCCGGCGCCCCTGGCGATCATGCCGGCGAACTCACGCACCTCGAGGGACACGAAGCCCGCGCCCAGCACGAAAGTGATCGCGAGCCACAGCAACACGGCGCCGCGGTTGCCCGCCTTCACCTGCAGGCTCGCGAAGCCGAAGGTCATGCTGGAAACCAGCAGCAGCGCCGTCTCGATGGCAGCATTGTCCAGTTCGAACAGATCCTTGCCCGTGGGGCCGCCGGCAGTGCCGGGAATCATGATGGCGTAGGTCGCGAACAGCAGGGCGAAGATCACGGCATCGCCCATCAGGTAAAGCCAGAAGCCCAGCGCCCGCTGCTCGTGAGTCTCGATCTCCTCGCGCTCATGGGCAGTCATGGAGGGCTCGCTCATGTGGGTGACGCTCATGCGCGGCTCCCCAGCTGTCGGTAGCGCTGGTCCTCGACGCGTTTCACCTCGGACGCCGATATGGTGAATTCCTGGTCGTCATTCGAGGAGCGCACGATCACGGCAGCGAACATCACGAAGCCGGACGCCAGCACCAGCCACCAGATGTGCCAGACCATGGCGAAGCCCAGGACGAAGCCGAAGGCCCCCAGGATTACGCCGATCGGCGTGTTGGAAGGGATGCGGATCGGCTCATAGGCGGCCGGCCGCCGGTAGGCGATGCCCTTCTCCTTCATCTCGAGGAAGGCCTCGCGGTCACCCACCGTCGGGATCACCGCGAAATTATACGGCGGCGGCGGCGAGGAGGTGGACCATTCCAGGGTGCGGCCGTCGAACGGATCGCCGGTGAGGTCGCGCGTCTTGGCGCGGTCGCGGATCGACACGTAGAGCTGCATCACCATGCAGCCGATGCCGCACAGCACGACCGCCGCGCCCGACGCGGCAACCAGCAGGTAGGGCTGCCAGGTCGGATCGTTGTAGGTCTCCATGCGGCGCGGCATGCCCTTCAGGCCGAGCAGGTAGAGCGGCATGAAGGCGAGATAGAAGCCGATGATCCAGCACCAGAAGGCGCCGAGGCCCCAGCCGCGATGGAAGGCGAAGCCGAAGGCCTTGGGGAACCAGTACATGTAGCCGGCGAGGTAGCCGAACAGCACGCCCGGGATGATCATGTTGTGGAAGTGCGCGACCAGGAAGGTCGTGTTGTGCATCAGGAAGTCGGCCGGCGGGATCGCCAGCAGCACGCCGGTCATGCCGCCGATGACGAAGGTTACGATGAAGCCGATGCTCCACATCATCGACGGATGGAACTCGATGCGGCCGCGATACATGGTCAGCAGCCAGTTGAACACCTTCACGCCCGTGGGCACGGCGATGATCATCGTCATCACGCCGAAGAAGGCGTTCACGTTGGCGCTCGAGCCCATGGTGAAGAAATGGTGCAGCCAGACGGTGAAGGACAGAATGCCGATCGCCGCCGTCGCATAGACCAGCGACTCGTAGCCGAACAGGCGCTTGCGCGAGAAGGTCGACACGACCTCGGAGAAGATGCCGAAGGCCGGCAGGATCAGGATGTAGACCTCCGGATGGCCCCAGATCCAGAACAGGTTGACGTAGTTCATCATGTTGCCGCCATGCGCATTCGTGAAGAAGTGCATGCCGGCAAGGCGGTCGAGGGCGAGCAGGCCGCAGGCCACGGTGATGGCCGGGAAGGCGAAGGCCATCAGCACCGAAGCGACGAGCGCCGTCCAGACGAAGGGCGTCATGCGCATCAGGGTCATGCCCGGCGCGCGGCGCTTCAGGATGGTCACGATGAAGTTGATGCCGGACATGGTCGAGCCCACGCCCGATATCAGGATCGCCCAGATCCAGTAGTCGACGCCGACGCCAGGATTGTACTCGATGCCCGAATAGGGCGGATAGCCGGTCCATCCGGCGGTCGAGAACTTGCCGATCACCAGCGAGACCATGACCAACGCAGCGCCCGCCGCGCTCAGCCACAGGCTGACGGCGTTCAGCCACGGGAACGCCACGTCGCGCGTGCCGATCTGCAGCGGCACGATGACGTTCATCAACCCCGTCATGAACGGCATCGCCATGAAGAAGATCATGATGGTGCCGTGTGAGCTGAAGATCTGGTCGAAATGCTCGGGCGGAAGGTAGCCGCCGGCGTTCAGCGCCATTGCCTGCTGGGCACGCATCATCAGGGCGTCGACGAAGCCGCGCAGCAGCATGATCAGCGCCAGTACCAAGTACATGATGCCGATGCGCTTGTGGTCGACGCTGGTCAGCCAGTCGGTCCAGAGATACTTCCAGGCCTTCAGGTAGGTGAGCACGACGGCCACCAGCAGCGCGCCGCCCACCGTAACGGCGGCACCGCCCGCGGCGATGGGGCTGTAGAACGGCAGGGCCTCGATCGTCAGTTTGCCGAACATCGCCTATCTCCGGACCGGCGCGGAGTGCGCGTGGCCGCTATGTCTGTATTTGTCGATGATCGAGTCGAACAGCTTCGGCTCGACCGTCGAGTAGTAGGTGATGGGGTTGGCGCGGCTCTTGGCCGCCAGCGCCGGGTAGGTCGTGGCGTCCAGCACCGCACCACCCTGCTTGGCGCGGGCCACCCAGGCGTCGAAGTCGGCCTGGCTCATCGCCTGGACCTCGAAATGCTGCTGCGAATAGCCGCCACCGCTGTACTGGCTGTTGCGGCCGACGAAGGTGCCCGGCTGGTCGGCCAGCATCTGCAGCCGCGTCTGCATGCCGGCCATGGCGTAGATCTGCCCGGCGAGCTGCGGCACGTAGAAGGAGTTCATCACCGTGTCGGAGGTGATGCGCAGGCTGACCGGCCGGCCCGCCGGGAAGGCGAGCTGGTTCACCACCGCGATTCCCTGCTCGGGGTAGATGAACAGCCACTTCCAGTCCTGGGCCACGACCTGGACGTCGACCGGCGGCTCCTTGGACTCGAGCGGCTTGTAGGGATCGAGCCGGTGCGTACTGCGCCACAGGAGCACGGCGACGGCCATGACGATGAGGGCCGGGATCAGCCAGGTGAGCGCGTCGATCCTGATCGAATTGGCCCAGGTCGGCGTGTAGACGGCCTTGGTGTTGGAGGCGCGATACCTCCAAGCGAACCACAAGGTCAGGAAGATGACCGGAACGATCACGATCATCATCACCGAGAAGGCGTCGAACAGAAGGTTCCGCTCGGCGAGCGCGACCGGTCCCTTCGGGTCCAGCACGGCCGCGCGCCTTAGGTCGCAGGCGCCTACAAAAAGGGCCAGACCAGCCGCCGCCGCCGCTCCCCGCCATCGAGTTACAGCCAGCCTCACGCTCCCCTGCCCGACCTATTGAACCGTCAGATCAGAGTGAAGCTAGCTCTTGTATAGAGCAACGATTCTTTTGTTACGTTCAGGTCGTCGAAAATCGGCTGGCGATCAGGTCTTCTGTCCGGCCGGCGCGGGTGTTGAAGCCGGTGGGGTCTTGCCGGCGGGATCCTTCGCGGTGCAGACGTCGGCGCGCAGACGCTCCTTCAAGGTGGCGATCTGGTCCTCGATCTGCTTGTTGGCGAGCTTCTGCTTCTCAATCTGCTCTTCCAGCGCCTTCACCTGTGCGGCATCGGGTCCGGCCGGTGCGGGAGGCGCCGGCGGGGCCGGCAGCTGGACCGCCACGTTCACGATCGGTCGGTAGAACAGATACCAGCCCAGCCCCAGCCCGGCGGCGAGCAGGAAGAACCCGCCCAGCAGCCCGCCCATGATCCACGGCCAGCGTGGGGACGACTGTTCTTGTGCTTGACGATCGGGAGGCGGAAGGGCGTCGGCCATGTGCCAGTGAGGCTCCTTTGGAAAAGGTAGTCAACACCCGCCGCGCGGCGGAAATTGGGCGCCGGCTGGGCCGCGCGGAGGCCTTGCGCCGTCCGTCCGGCGGTATATGTGTAATTGCACATAATGGCGCCTCTCGACCCGTCGCGCGGTCGCGTCTAGGGTCCCCGCCACGAACCAAGGAGACATTCCATGACGGCCTGCATCGTTGGCTGGTCCCACGGCAAATTCGGCAAGCTCGATGGCGAGACCAGCGAGTCCCTGATCGTCAAGGCGGCCTCCGAGGCCATCGCCCATGCCGGCATCGAGCCGAAGGACGTCGATGTCATCTACGTCGGCAACATGAACGGCGGCTTCGTGCGGCAGGAATTCCACTCCTCGCTGCCGCTGCAGACCCATCCCGACCTGCGCTTCAAGCCGAGCACGCGCGTCGAGAATGCCTGCGCCACCGGCTCGGCCGCGATCCACATGGGCCTCAACACGCTGGCCGCCGGCAAGGCGCGCTTCGTGCTGGTGGTCGGCGTCGAGAAGATGACCGAACTCAACTCCGCGCAGGCGGGCGAGGTGCTGATCAAGGCCTCGTACGTCGCCGAGGAGGCGAACATCGAGGCGGGCTTCGCCGGCATCTTCGGCAAGATCACCTCGGCCTACTTCCAGCGCTACGGCGACAAGTCCGACGCGCTCGCCAAGATCGCGGTCAAGGCCCACAGGAACGGCGCCAAGAATCCCTTCGCCCACTTCCAGAAGGAATTCGCCTACGAGTTCTGCCGCACGCCGTCGGACAAGAACCCGTTCGTCGCCGGCCCGCTGAAGCGCACCGACTGCTCTCCCGTCACCGACGGCGCGGCGGCGGTGATCCTGACCGATGTCGGCACGGCTCTGGGCATGAAGCAGGCGATCGCCTTCCGCGCCGCCGAGCACGTCAACGACTTCCTGCCCATGAGCAAGCGCGACATCATCAGGTTCGAGGGGCCGCAACTCGCCTGGCAGCGCGCGCTGAAGTCGGCGCATCTCGACCTGCTCGATCTCTCCTTCGTCGAGAGCCACGACTGCTTCACCTCGGCCGAGCTGATCGAATACGAGGCGATGGGTCTCACGGCGCCGGGCCAAGGCGAACGCGCCATCCACGAAGGCTGGGTCGAGCGCGACGGCAAGCTGCCGGTCAACGTCTCGGGCGGCCTCAAGGCCAAGGGCCATCCGGTCGGCGCCACCGGCGTCAGCATGCACGTGATGTCGGCCATGCAGCTCTCGGGCACCGCGCCGGAGGGCCTGCAGTTACCGAAGGCCAAGCTCGGCGGCGTGTTCAACATGGGCGGCGCCGCCGTCGCCAACTATGTGAGCATCCTCGAGCCGCTGCGCTAGAACACGTGCGCGCCGTCGGCCACCGCGAGAGTGACGCCATCCTGGGCGCCATGCGCCAGGTGGCGCTGACCGGCGGACGGGCGCTCTCCTACGCGGATACCGCGAGCATCCTGGCGGCGGGGCACTATCTGTTACGCCGCCGCAGCCTCACCGACCTCGGCACGCTTCCCGCCGTCGAGCCAGCCGACCTCGTGGCGGCGCTGAAGGACCGGTCGCTCGCCGAAGAGGCGGTTAAGTATCTCGCCATCATGGCGATGGTCGACGGCACGCTCGATCACGGCAAGCTGAAGCACGTGCTGGAATACTCCCGAGCCCTCGACATCGAGGCCGACTATCTCACCGATCTGGTCGAGGCGGCGTCGGGCCACCTCGCCTGGGCCACCGCCGACATGTGGCGCAAGAATTTCGACAGCGTCCTCAGTCGTTCATCGGAAGGCCTCGATCCCAACACCTGGATCCGCCCCTATGCCGGCGCAAACGCCGATCCGGCGCTGGTCGCGCGCTACGAGGCGCTGGGCAAGCTGCCGCAGAATACGTTCGGCAAGGCGCTGTGGGATTTCGACAAGGCGAACGGCTATCCCTTCCCCGGCGACCCGGCGGCGCTCAACGCCGCCTTCGGCACGGTGCACGATTCGACGCACGTGATCTCGGGCTACGACACCAGCGCGCGCGGCGAGCTGCTCGTCTCGACCTTCACGGCCGGCATGCATCCCCTCAATCCGATGAGCGGACACATCCTGCCGGTGATCTTCTTCTTCCACTTCGGGGAGCAGATGAACGACGTCGGTCATGCCGGCAAGGGCGGCCTCGATCCCGACGAATTCTGGCACGCCTGGGCGCGCGGCGCCGAGATGACGGTCGATATCTTCGATCCGACATGGAGCGTCTGGGACTGGGTCGAGCACGACCTCGATGCGCTGCGCCGCCAGTGGAACGTGACGCCGCCGGGCAACCAGCGGTAGGGCATGACCCCATCGCCCTCGTCAGACGAGGGCACTTCCCCTTTGCGGACTCCGCAAAGGGGAAGCGGCTGATCCGTCACACCACCGGGCTTGCGCCGCCGTCGACGTTGATGGCGACGCCGGTGATGAACGAGCCGGCATCGGAGCAGAGGAAGCAGGCCATGCGGGCGAATTCCTCGGCCTTGCCCATGCGGCCGAGCGGGATGCGACCCTTGGCCATGCCGGCCAGGAACTCCTCGTAGGTCTTGCCCTCGCCCGCAGCGGTCTTGTGGCGGCGCGCCCACTGGTCGCTCTCGATCAGGCCGACCAGCATCGCGTTGACGAGGATATTGTCCTTGGCCAGCTCCTGGCTCATCGCCTTGGTGAGCGCCAGGCCCGCCGCACGGCTGACGCTGGTCGGCGTCGAGTTGGCGGTCGGCGCCTTGGCGCCGATGTTGAGCACGTTGACGATGCGGCCCCACTTGCGCTCGCGCATGCCGGGAATGGCCGCACGGCTGAGGCGGATGGCGGCGAACAGCTTGAGGTCGAGATCGCCCTGCCAGTCCTCGTCGGTCACGGTCTCGAACGACTTGGCGTGGCTGATGCCGGCATTGTTCACGACGATGTCGACCTTGCCGAACTCGGCCTCGATCTTCTTGAACGTGTCGGCGATCGGCGCGGCCTTCGCGACGTCGCAGGAATAGGCCTCGATCTTGATGTTGGCCTTGCCCGCCGCCTTCTGCACCTCGGCCTTGGCGGCATTGAGTGCGTCCTGCTTGCGCGCCAGCAGTGCGACCGAGGCGCCCGACGCGGCGAACTCCTTGGCCATCGCCAGGCCGAGGCCGGTGCTCGCGCCGGTGATCACGGCCACTCGGCCATCCATACGTACGTCCATTCTGTCCTCCCGAAATCGGCAAAATCGGGCGACACCTTATCCATCGATCAGCTTGGCAGCGAGTCCGGCGCGTATTGCTGGGCGAACTCGGCGCTGGGCGGGATCGGCTTGATGACGTCGATGGCGATGCCGTTCGGATCCTCGGTGATGAAGTGCCGCTGGCCGAAAGGCTCGTCACGCAGCGGCAGGTGGATCGCGAGCCCTGCGTCCTGCGCCCGGACATAGAGCGCGTCGACGTCGTCCACCTCGACGTTCACCAGCACGCCCGACGCCTTCTTGCGGAAGACCGGCGGGATCGTCTCGTGGCGATAGTCCAGAATCGCGAGGTTCGCCTTGTCCGATGCCGCACCGGTGAGGTGGACGTACCAGTTGGCCTCGAAGGCGCGGCGGAAACCGAAGTGCCTCTCCCAGAAGGCGGCGGTGCCGGCGACGTCGTCGGTGCAAAGCACGGTGTAGAACTCCCTGAGCTGCATTGCCCTCTCCTCTGCGGCCATTTACATACAATCAGTATGTGAGCCGATTTAGATACAGGTTGTATGTATGTCAAGACCTCGGACCCAGGCGGAACGGCTGGCCGTCACGCGCGCGACGTTGCTGCGGGAAGCTCGGCTGATCTTCGCTGCGTCGGGCTACGACGCTGCGGCCACCGAGGAGATCGTACAGCGGGCCGAGGTGACGCGCGGCGCGCTCTACTATCACTTCAAGGACAAGCGGGCCGTGTTCGAGGCAATCGTCGAGGAAGTGGCGAGCGAGATCGCGGCGGCGATCGACGGAAGGGCCGAGCCCGTTGGCGATCCCCTGCAGGCGCTGATCGAGGGCACGCGTGCCTTCCTCGATGCCTGTCTCGATCCCGCCGTGCGCCGCATCTACCTGATCGATGCGCCCGCCGTGCTGGGCTGGCATCGCTGGCGCGAGATCGATGCGCCACACGGCCTGCGCTCGCTACGCGAAGGTGTTGCGGCGGTGCTGGCGGCGCGGCCCGATCAAACCCTCAACGTCGAGCCCATTACCTTCCTGCTTTCCGGCGCCTTCAACGAAGCCGCTCTGTGGATCGCCGAAGCCAGGGACGAGAAGACCGCGCGCCGCGAGATGGACCGCACGCTGGTCCAGCTCATGGAGCGGCTGTTCGGGCCTCCCGCCGAACCTGCTCGACCGCTGCGAGCACGCGCTCGGGCGTAGCCGGCGCGTCGAGCCGCACGGCAACCTTCCCGCCGCCCACCGCGCCGATCGCGTCCTTGAGCGCCGTCCAGACGGCGGTCGCCAGCATCAGCGGCGGCTCGCCCACCGCCTTGGAGCGGAAGATCGTCGCCTCGCGCGACGGCGCATTGTCGAGCAGCTTCACGTTGAACACCGGCGGCACGTCGCGGCTGCCGGGGATCTTGTAGGTCGATGGACCCGCCGTGCGCAGGCGCCCCTTGGCGTCCCACCACAGTTCCTCGCAGGTGAGCCAGCCCTGCCCCTGCACGAAGGCGCCCTCGATCTGGCCGAGATCGATGGCGGGATTGAGCGACTCGCCGCAATCCTGCACGAGATCGGCGCGCAGCACGCGGCTCTCGCCGGTCAAGGTGTCGATCGCGACCTCGACCATCGCCGCGCCGAAGGAGAAATAGAAGAACGGCCGTCCGTGCATCGCGACCGGATCCCAATGGATCTTGGGCGTCTTGTAGTAACCCGTTGCGGAAAGCGAGACGCGGCCGAGCCAACACAGGCGAGCGAGCTCACCGAAGGTCAGCACCTGGTTGCTGCCGGGCTTCGCGATGCGCACGGTGCCATCGGCGAATGCGATGTCGGCTTCGGCCACGCCGAAATGGTCGGCGGCATAGGCGACCATACGGCTGCGGATCGTGTTCGCAGCATCCCAGGCCGCCCAGCCATTGAGGTCCGAACCCGTCGAGGCGGCGGTCGGCGAGGTGTTGGGCACTTCGGCGGTCGAGGTGGCGGACGGCCGTATGCGGTCGACATCGACCTGGAAGACCTCGGCCACGACCTGGGCCACCTTGATGAACAGCCCCTGCCCCATCTCGGTGCCGCCATGGTTCAGGCGGATCGAACCGTCGGTATAGACGTGAACCAGCGCGCCGGCCTGGTTCATGTGCGGCAGGTTGAAGGAGATGCCGAACTTCAGCGGAAACAGTCCCAGCCCGCGCTTCAGCACCGGGTTGGCCGCGTTGAAGGCATCGATCTCCGCGCGCCGCCGCTCGATCTCGCCGCCCGTCTTCACCTCGGCCCAGCAGCGTTCCAGATGGTTCTCGTCGACCTTCTGCCCGTAGGGGGTTTCGTCCCTTCCCTCGGCGTAGAAGTTGAGCGCGCGTATCTCGACCGGATCGCGCCCGAGATGGATCGCGATCCCGTCGAGCGCATCCTCCATCACCACCACGCCCTGCGGCCCGCCGAAGCCGCGGAAGGCCGTGTTCGACTGCTTGTTGGTGCGGCAGGCATAGCCGACGGCCCGGAAGTGCGGGATCCAGTAGGCGTTGTCGGTGTGGGTGAGGGCGCGGGCCACCACGCCCGGCGTGAGGTCGAGGCTCCAGCCGGCATCGGCCGCCAGCACGGCGTCGAGCGCCAGCACCCTGCCCTCGTCGTCGAAGCCCACCGTGTAGCGATAATCGAAACCGTGCCGTTTGCCGGTCGCCACCATGTCGACCTCGCGCGGGAGCCGGAGCTTCACCGGCCGGCCGGTATGGTTTGCCGCCACCGCCGCCGCCCCCGCCACCCAGGAGGCATTGCTCTCCTTGCCGCCGAAGCCGCCGCCGAGCCGGCGCACCACCGCCGTCACGCGATTGAAGTCGCAGCCCAGCAGCCGCGCGCAGATGTGCTGCACCTCGGTCGGATGCTGCGTCGAGGAATGCACGGTGATTTCGCCGTCCTCGCCCGGCAGCGCGAAAGCGATCTGGCCTTCGAGATAGAAATGCTCCTGGCCGCCGACGCTGAACTCTGCGGAGAGTGTATGGGGAGCGCCGGCCATCGCCGCCTCGGGATCGCCCCGCAGCACCGTCGACGGCGCCTGCACGTAGGATTTGCGGGCGAGCGCCGTCGCGATGTCGAGAACCGGCTCTTCGGCTTCGATTTCGACGACGACTTTCCCGGCAGCGGCACGTGCCGCATCGAGCGTTTCCGCCACCACCATCGCCAGCGCCTGGCCCGCGAACTCGATCCGGTCGACGGCGAACAGGGGCTCGTTCTGGCCGATGGCGGCGACGTCGTTCTTGCCGGGGACATCAGCGGGACCGAGAATTGCGACCACTCCCGGCATCTTCGACGCCGCGGCGCTGTCGATCTTCAGGAGCCTGCCACAGGCGACACGGCTCAACACAAGGGCGCCATGCAGCGTGCCGGCCGGTTCAGGCATGTCGTCGATATAGAGCGCCTGCCCGTTGGCATGCTTAAGCGCGCTGTCGTGGTGCCGCGAGGTATGGACGGTGGTCTTCACAGCGCCTCGACCTCCAGCACGCGGCCCGGTTCGGCGAGACGCAGTTCCAGCCGCCGCAGCAGGTTGGCCGCGACCTGCCTCCGATAGGAAGCGGAGCCTCGCCAGTCGTCGACCGGCTTGAAGTCGCTCGCGACGGCAGCAATCGCGGCCGCAAAGCCGTCCTTCAGCAGCGCCGCCTCGGCCGCGCGCGCCCGTCGCGGCGTCGCCGCCATGCCGCCGAACGCCAGTCGCGCATCCTCGATCCTGCCGTTGCGGATGCGCACGCGGTAGGCGCCGGCGACGGTCGAGATGTCCTGGTCGCGGCGCTTGCTCACCTTGTCGCAGTGGAAGGTCTCGCCCTCCCACAGGCGCGGCATCGAAAGGCTCTGGATGACCTCGTCCGGCGCCAACGCCGTCTTGCGATAGTCGAGGAAGAAATCGTCGAGCAGGATCTCGCGGTTGCCGCGCGGCGACACCAGGGTCAGGCTGGCTTCCAGCGCCAGCAGTACCGGCGGCATGTCACCGATCGGCGAGGCCGTGCCGATATTGCCGCCGAGCGTGCCCATGTTGCGGATTTGCCGCGACCCCAGCCGCGAAAGGTAGGCGCGCAGTGCCGGAAACGCCTCGATCAGGGTTGAAGCAGCGGCTTCATAAGTGGTGGCGGCGCCGATCGTGATCCTGTCCGCGGTAGCAGAGATCGCGGCCAGCTCCGGCACGTGCGCGAGATGGATCACAGCCTTGGGCGGCTTGCGCTCGCGGCTCGCCAGCAGGCCGAGGTCGGTGCCGCCTGCCAGCAGCAGTGCTTCGGGATGGGCAGCGCGCAGCGCCAGGAGTTCGTCGAGGGTGCGCGGTGCGAAGAAGGCGCCGTCGAAGGCAGTCGAGGTCGTTCGTGCCAGCACGGCGGGAGCCGGCGGCTCGATGGCCAGACCGGCGATCCGCGTCATCGCCTCGACGATCGGGCGGTAGCCGGTGCAGCGGCAGAGGTTGCCGGCCAGCGCATCGTGAATCGTGTCGGGGTCGGTCGTCCCACCGCTGCTCGCATAGGCTAGGGCCGACATGACAAAGCCCGGTGTGCAGAAGCCGCATTGCGTGGCGTCGGCTTCGGCCATCGCGACCTGGACGGGATGCGGCCCGTCGTCGGCGCCGCGCAGTCCCTCGACCGTGCGCACTGCCTGCCCGTCGACCTGACCCAGCAGGACGATGCAGGAGTTGATGGCATCGCGACGGCCATCACGCTCCAGCACGACCGTGCAGGCGCCGCAATCGCCTTCCGCGCAGCCCTCCTTGGTGCCGCGCAGGCCGCGATGGTCGCGCAGCCAATCGAGCAGGGTCGTCATCGGCGAGAGGCCGACGACCTCCACAGGCTTGTCGTTGAGCGTGAAGCGAATGTTATCCGCCATGCGAACAGGATGCGGGGCGTTGAAGTGCGACGCAACCCGTGTTGCACTCCTCGTGCCAACCAAACAAGGAAAGTCCCCGGATGGACCCCTATCGATTCGGCTATTCCCCCATCATCGAACGGCCGAAGCTCTCCTGGCCCAACAACGCCCGCGTCGCGGTCTGGGTCTGCCCCAACATCGAGCACTACGAATACCTCCCGGCCGAGGTGCGCATTCGCAATCCGTGGCCGCGCATGCCGCATCCCGACGTGCTGGGCTATGGCGGACGCGACTACGGCAATCGGGTCGGCCTGTGGCGCATGTTCGAGGTGCTGGACAAGCACAGTATCCGCTGCACCGTCTCGCTCTCGATGTCGGTGATCGAGATGTATCCCGAGATCCTCGAGGCGATGGAAGCGCGCCGCTGGGAGTATATGAGCCATGGCTACTTCAACACGCGCTATCACTGGGGCTACGAGGAGCAGGAGGAGCGCGAGGTCATCGAGCACAGCAAGGCGACGCACCTGCGGCTCACCGGACGCAAGCTGCGCGGCTGGTTCTCGCCCGCCGTCTCCAACACGCTGAACACGCCCGACCTCGTGAAGGAAGCCGGCCTCGAATACTTCTGCGACTTCTATCACGACGACCAGCCGACGCCGCTCGCCACCAAGCACGGTCCGCTGATCCACGTCCCCTATTCGATGGATCTCAACGACGCGATGATCTACCGCCAGCCGGTCGAAGCGGAGGAGTTCGCCCAGATGATCATCGATCATTTCGACACGGTCTATCGCGAGGGCGGCGAGAACGGCCGGGTCATGTGCATCGCGCTGCATCCCTACATGATGGGCGCGCCGCACCGACTGAAGCATCTCGACCGCGCCCTGGCCTACATCCGCAAGCACAAGGACGCCTGGGTCTGCACCGCCGAGGAGATCCTCGACTGGTACGTCGCGAACGGGCTGAAACCCTACCAACAGCATCTCGGGAAGGAGGCGTAAGATGAGCGCTCCCATTTCCAAGAACCCGCCGCCGCTGCCCGCCGGGATGGACAATCCCTGGTACGACTACGCGCCCTATCCGAAGCGGCCCAAGCTCAACTGGCCGCGCAACGCGCGCGTCGCCTTCTATGTCGTGCTGCACCTCGAATATTTCGAGCTGCTGCCGCCGGACGGAGTCGTTAAGGACAGCCGCTTCACCGGCGAGTTCGGCGTCTATCACCCCGACTATCGGACCTGGACGCAGCGCGAATACGGCAACCGCACCGGCATCTTCCGCGTCCTTGATGTGCTCGACCGCTACCAGATCCGCGCCGGCGTCGCGGTCAATGCGATGGCGGCGGAGCGCTATCCGTTCCTGATGGAGCAGTTCAAGAAGCGCAACTACGAGGTCATCGGCCACGGCGTTTCCGCCAACCGCATGATCAGCTCGAAGATGAGCGAGGCCGAGGAAAAGCAGGAGATCGCGACGTCCATAGCCGCGATCGAGAAAGCCACGGGCAGCGCGCCCAGGGGCTGGCTCGGCCAGGAATATGGCGAGAGCCAGCGCACGCCGAAGCTGTTGGCCGATGCCGGGTTCGAGTACGTCCTCGACTGGCCCAACGACGACCAGCCCTACCCGATGCATGTCGGCGACGGCCGGAAGTTCGTATCGATGCCCAACCAGCCGGAATGGGACGACGTGCAACAGCTCTGGCTGCGGCGCATCAACACCACGCGCTACCCTGATCTGGTGGGCGATGCCTTCGAACTGCTGCATCACGAGGGCGGTCAGGTGTTCGACCTGTCCATCCATCCCTGGCTGATGGGCATGGCGCATCGCATCAAGTATCTCGACGAGGCGCTGCGCCGGGTCGAGCGCTTCGGCAATGTCTGGCAGGCGACGCCGGGCGACGTGGCGAAGCACTATCGCGAAACGATGATGGGCTGATCGCGTGACCAGGTTCTGGCTCGATACGCTGGCGGAATTCATCGTCGACTTCCGCCTGGAACAGCTTCCCTCTGCGACGGTCGAGCAGACCTGCTACGTCATCCTCGACACGATCGGGGCCATCGTGGGCGGCGCGGCCGAGCCTGAGATGCAGGCGCTGACGGCCAGGCTCACGGTCAGCCCGGTTGGCGAGGCTTCCGTGATGGGCACAGGCAAGACGGCCGTGTCGGCCGCCGCCGCGTTCCTGAACGGTACCGCAGGCACCTTCCTCGAAATGGACGAGGGCAACCGCTTCGCCAAGGGCCATCCCTCGATCCACGCGCTACCGGCCGTCTGGGCCATGGCCGAGATCAAGGGCCTCTCCGGCAAGGCTGCCATGGAAGCGCTGATCCTGGGCTACGAGGTCGGCGCCCGCATCGGCATCGCGGCTTCGCTGCGGCCCGACATGCATCCGCACGGCACCTGGGGCACGGTCGGCGCCGCGGCCGCCGTGGCGAAGCTGCTGGGCTACGACGCGGCGCGGATCCGCGAGACGATCAACGTCGCCTCCTCCCTGACCCTCGCCAGCTCCAAGCGCACGATGCTGGAGGGCGGCACGGTGCGGAACGCCTATGCTGGTATCTCCAACCGCATGGCGCTGATGGCGATCGACCTCATCGAGACGGGCTTCATCGGCGAACGCGACGGCCTGTCCAGCGTGTTTGGCAAGGTCGTGTCGGAGCGCTTCGACACGGCACGCATGATCGACGGGCTGGGCCGCGACTGGCAGATCGACCAGAACTATTTCAAGCTCCATTCCTGCTGCCGCTACAATCACGGCGCTCTCGACGCGCTCGACAATCTGCTCGCGAAGGAGTCGGTCGCCGCCGACGCCGTCGAGCGTGTGGACGTCGCGAGCTATCTCTATGCTGCCGAACTCGACGACCAGGCGCCGCGCAACACGCTGGCCGGCAAGTTCTCCGTGCCTTTCGCGGTGGCCACGCGACTGGTGCGCGGCTCATCCCGGGTCGAGAACTTCACCTGGGACGCCCTGCGCGACGAGCGGGTCTTGGCGCTCGCCAAGCGGGTATTCGTGATCGAGGACAAGGCGATGACGGCGAAGCTTCCGCAGTTCCGACCGGCAAGTGTCGACGTCCGCCTGCGCGACGGCCGCACGCTCTCGGCTTCCGTCGAGGCCAATCGCGGCGACGACCAGGATCCCTACTCACGCGACGAGCTGACCGGAAAGTACTTCTCGTTGACGGCACGGATGTTGCCTCACGGGGTCGCCGACGAAATACGGAAGAAGATTCTGGCTTTGGACACGGTTGCCGACATACGCTCGATTTTCGCTCGTTGATCGCCGGGAGGTTTTTTATGACCAAGCAACGGACGTCTGCGGTTTCGCGCCGATCTCTCCTCGCTGGCGGCGCCGCGCTGGCGATCGGCGCGCCTTCCCTGGCCGGCGCCCAGCCCGCCGCCGTGAAGGTCGGCCTGATCCATCCCGTCACCGGCTTCGTTGCCTATAACGGCCAGCAGAGCCGCCTCGGCGGCACCATGGCGATCGAGGACGTGAACAAGGCGGGCGGCATCAAGTCGATGGGCGGCGCGAAACTCGAGGCGCTGCTGGGCGACAGCCAGTCCAAGGTCGAGGTCGGCGTCAGCGAAGTCGAGAAGATGAACGAGCAGGGCGTGGCCGCCTATATCGGCTGCTTCCAGAGCCCGGTCGGCATCGCTGCCAGCCAGGCCGCCGCAAAATACGGCACGCCCTTCCTGGTGGATGTCGGCGCCTCCGACCTGCTGATGAGCCGCGGCCTCAAGAACGTGTTCCGCCTGAAGCCGGGCTTCGGCGTCTGCGTCGACGATGGCATCGCCTCGCTGGGGGCGCTGAACAAGGCCACCAACAACGTCGCCAAGACCGCGGTGATCGTCCACGAATCGGGCGAGTTCGGCACCGGCACGGCCAAGCTGCTCGCCACCAAGCTGCCTTCCATCGGGATCGCGGCCAAGGAGCTGATCGCCCACGACAATCCGACACGCAACTTCGACAATATCGCGCTGCGCATCCGCTCGCTGGCGCCCGACATCGTCATGATGTCGAACTACGGCAACGAGTACATGTTGCTGGCGCGCACGCTCTACCAGCAGAAGGTGAACGTCGCGGGCTTCTTCTCGATCCTGGGCGGCGGCTTCAACTACAAGTTCGTCAAGGAAATGCCCAACGTCTCCCAGTACATGATGGACGTCAACCACTGGTACAACCCGAAGAGCCCGCAGGCCCAGGCGCTGAAGAAGCGCGTCGAGGCGACGGGCGCGCTGTTCACCTTCGAGGTCTATCTCACCTACAGCAACGTCATGTTGCTGGCCGATGCGCTGGAGCATGCCGGTTCCGCCGACAAGTCGAAGCTCACGGCCGCACTCGCCGCCTCGACCTTCAAGGCCGAGCTGATGCCCTACGGTCCAACCAGGTTCGTCGACGGCCAGAACCAGGGCGGCCGGCCGGCGACCATGCAGTCGCTGAAGGGCGAGATCGAGGTGATCGCGCCCGAGGAGTTCGCCTCGGCCAAGGCGGTGTTCCCCAAGCCGAAGCTCTGAGGGCTTCCGGGTGATAGTGAATCGCGTCGAGCTGGGGGCGCGCCACTCCAGTGGCGCGTCTTTGTTTGTTGCGGGCAATGATCGCGCCACTGGAGTGGCGCGCCCCCAGCAAATGACGGCTCAACCCGGCGCCGCGAGGCATTGAGGACGTGTTCGATCCCGCCTTTCTCGTCGCGGGCGTCCTGAACGGCCTTCTGGCCGGCGGTATCTACGTTCTAGTCGCGGTCGGCCTCACGCTGATCTACGGCCGGCTGCACATCCTCAACTTCCC
>JAGNNA010000033.1 GCA_017990895.1 Reyranella sp. | reverse complement strand
GGCTCGTCAGCGGGCGGAACAGAAGGCAGCGGCATCGCCTGGCAGAGGTCGACCAGTTCGGAGACAGGCGCGTGTCGCTCCTGCACCTGCCGGAACGTCCATGTGTCGCCGCCCTTGATCAAATTCCGGCGTCGCAGTTCGGCGCCCTCCAGGCCGAGTGCGCGCGCAAGCCTGTCCATGTTGGACTCGCAGGCGAAGATCGGCTCCACGACCCCGAAGCCGCGCATCGAGCCGTACATGCCGTTGTTGGTGGCAACCGCCCAGCCTTCGATCGAGGCGCTGGGGACGTGGTACGGTCCTTGGATCAACGAGCAGGAATTGCCGATTCCCGCCGCCGCGGTGTGGCTGTAGGGCCGTCCTCCAGGAGGATCCGTGCTTCGAGCTTGACGAGGGTCCCGTCGCGGTTGGCGTGGTGCCGCATCCAGATTCTGCTCGGGTGACGGTGATAGCGGGCGAGGAAGGTTTCCCGGCGCGAGTAGACGAACTTGACCGGCCGACCGGTATGGAGCGCGAGCAGGGCGCCATGGACCTGCCAGGTCATGGAAACCCGTCCGCCGAAGGATCCGCCGATGCCCGAGTTGACGACGAGGACCTTCTCCTCGGGAAGGGCGAGGCACGCGGCGATCTGTTCGCGGTCGGCATGGACCCACTGGGAGGCGCCGATCACCTCGACACCGCCGCGGCCGTCGGGACGCGCCAGCCCGGCGTCGGGAGCGAGAAAGAAATGATCCTGCCGCGGCGTGAGATACTCGCCCTCTGCCTGCACCTCGCCGACGACGTCGGGGTCGCCGTGGGTGATGCTGACGTGCCGATAGACGTGCCCGGCAGCGAGGGCTTCGAGCGCGTCGGTTACCGGACGCATCGGCTCGTAGGTGACCACGATGGCGTCGGTCGCCTGGCGTGCGAGCGCCGGCGTCTCCGCTGCGACGATCGCCACGGGTTCGCCGACATAGCGGACCATGTCGTCGGCCAGCACGGGCGTGTCCTTGTTGACCGCGCCGAACGTGTTGACCGGTACGTCACAGGCCCCCAGGACCGCCCGCACGCCGGGTATCCGCTTTGCCGGCGTCAGGTCCACTTTCAGAATCCTGGCAAGTGGATGGGGCGAGCGCAGCGTGGCGCCCCACAGCATGCCGGCCGCGCGAAGGTCGGTGGCGAACTCGCCGCGCACCTTGGCGATGGCGTCGGGGCGAACGATCGATGCACCGATGCCCGTCGCGTTTCCGGTGCTTCTCGGGTCAGGAGCCACGGCGCGCCTCGGCCACTTCGAGGATCGCCGCAACGATGCTGCTATAGCCCGTGCACCGGCAGAGATTGCCCTCCAGTTCCGTGCGGATTTCCTCCTCGGTCGCCTCGGGGCACTCGGCAAGGAGCGATTCGGCGGCCAGAACGATGCCGGGAATGCAGAAGCCGCACTGGATGGCAGCATGCTTCACGAGCGCTTGCTGCAGCGGCGTCAGCGACCCGTCCAGGCGGTTGTATCCTTCGATGGTCACGATCTCGCGGCCGACAGTTTCGGCGGCCAGCTCCAGGCACTAATTGACGGCCTGCCCATCGATAAGGACCGTGCAGGCGCCGCATTGGCCGTCCTCGCAGCCCTGCTTCGTGCCCACGAACTCCAGTCGATTGCGCAGGACGTCGAGAAGCGAAGCGCTGAAAGGCACGTCCACGACGTCGTGAGCGCCGCCATTTACCCGGAGGCCGTATGACAGGAAACCGTGGCTGTTCATCGCGTCGCCTCCCATGCTTCCTCGAAGGCTCGCCGTACCATCACCCCGACGGCATGGCGCCGGTAGGCTGAACTGGCCGACACGTCGGTGGGCGGGTCGCAGTGTCGGGCGGCGATTTCGCCGAGCCTGGTCGCGAGGGAGGCCGGCGCCGACACACCTTTCCAATCCAGGGCCGCCTCTGCAAAGGCCTCGGCCTCGTGCGCCCTGACGGCGGTGGGTCCCACGCCCCCCAGTCCGATGCGGACGAGATGGCGCTCCTGATCGAACAGGAGCGCGACGCTGACCGTGGCGTATCCGCCACCGTTGCCGGCAGCGATGCGGGCATAATAGTGATGGCCGCCCGTGTGCGGGATCGTCACGCCGACCACGATCTCGGGAGCCGCGCCCTCCTCGGCCTTCGCCCGATCGCTGAGGTAACGCTCCAGCGGAATCAGCCGGAGCCCTTCCCGGGAATGGATATGCACGCTCGCTTCGAGAGCAAGCAGGCAGGGCGGCAGCGAGCGATCTGCCAGCGCCACCGCGATGTTGCCGCCAAGGGTGGGCCGCGAGCGCACCTGGCGGGTTGCCGTTGCTCGACTGGCCTGGACGAGCAGGGATGCGCTGCCCGCCAGCGGATCGCGCAGGAGGGTGGAAATGGCCAATCCCGCCCCGACGAACAGACCATCCGCCCGCGTCTCGATTGCCAGCAATTCGGGAATCCGCCTCAGACTGATGTAGCCGGCTGGCTCTTGGGCGGTGTGATCGGCGACCACGGTCGTGCCCCCGGCGATGAACGCGGCCGCAGAATTCTCCTCCTTTGCCGCGAGAGCCTCGTCGAGCGAGGTCGCCGGCAGAAAGAGGGCGCGCGGAACGGTCACCGATCGGCTCCTCAAAAGCCCCAGGTCTTGAAGACATACGAGAAGGCGGCGACCTCCAGGACATAGAGGGCGATAAGCAACAGGGCGCCGCGTATCGTCTGTGCCGGGGAGGCCGCCGGGTCCAGCCACCAATCGAACAGGCGGATGGCCGCCGGCATCAGTATCCGGGAGAGGAGCACCGTTCCGACGGCATTGCCGAGGAAGACGACGACAGGGAAGGGCAGTCCCAGACCTCTGATGATCGGATGTCCAGCGATCGCGAGGCCCTGTCCCGCGGCATTACCCAGCGTGATGTCATAGAAGCTCACCAGCGGATACAGCACCGCCAGCACGACCATCGCCTGCTTCCATTCCGGGACGGGACGTGAGGCCGTGGCGCGTGCAGCGAACCAAGTGCCGAACGAGGCGGGACCAACGTCCACGCTGTCGTGCTTGCTCTCCTCGAACTGGCTCAGCACGCGCGTACGTTCGGCGGAACTCTTCCAGTTCTCGAGATCCCTCTCGCTGCGAAACGTGAGAACGGTCGTCCAGTTGTGACCGCCATCGGAGGGCTTGAATATCTCGAGCCCGTCGAACCCGGGAAAGCCCACGACCAACGCATTCAACCGGGCCTGGGCCGCGCGCCAGTGCTCCTCGCGGCCCGGAGCGACGTGCGATGTAACGACCATCATTCGCGACGCGCCGTCATCCGCGTCGGCGGTCGTTTGGGGAGGCGCGGCGAGAAGGGCCACCGCTTCGGAATGAGCTTGGGCCAGGGCAGTGGAGTGCATCCACTTCTCGCGATCGGACCGGCTCTCGAATTTGAAAGTGACCTTCCAGAGGCATGGCCCGGCGGGAGTCTCATGTCTCGCCTGACCGACGCCGATGAAGCCGGGTGCCGTCACGGCGGTCGCGTACAGCCCGCGCAGCCACACCTGAAAAGCTTCGGCATTTCCCGGGAGAACCGAATAGCTGATGGTGGACAGCGACGGGGACTGCGGCATCGCCTCGATTGTCGACGTCGGCGCCAATGCTCGTCAACCTCGCCCGCCTTTCGGCGCGCCGTGAATCAAGTCTTGCGATTCACCGCCGCTCGACGATCCGGACCGTCACCGAGGTGGATCGACCCGCCTCGTCGACCACAGCAAGGCGGGCGGTGCCAGCGCCGTCGGGCACCCACTGCGTGCCCTCCAGCGGACGGCCGTCGACCAGCCAGCGCAGGCGACCCTGACCGCCCATGGCGTTCAGGACGACGGCCTCGCGCGCCGCGAGCTCGATGCGGGCATCGGCCGGCGGATAGGCGATGCGCGGGCCGCCGTTGGTCTCGCTGTAAGGTGAGAGCGTGCGCATGCGCGGCGGAAGCTCGCGATGGGAGGCGACCTTGAGGACGTCGGCGGGCGGTCGGAACGGACGATTGTCCTCGCCGGGCAGCCGGCCATACGCCTTGAAGAGGATGGGCAGCGCCGAAAGCCGGCCGAGCTGGCCGGGGCGCGGGGTGCCGTCGGCATGGCCGACCCACACCACGACCGTCCAGTTCGTGCTGTAGCCGGCCGCCCAGGCATCGCGGAAGCCCGCTGACGTGCCGGTCTTGAAAGCGATGCGGCGCTCGCGCAGAGCCACAGGGAGGGCGGCGAAGCCCTCGGGCAGGGGCGCCTCGGCGAGCACGTCGGAGACATACCAGGTGGCGGTCGGTCCGATGAGGCGGATGGGCTCGGGTGTGGCACGATCGCGCCGGACCTGCGGTGGGGCAAAGCGGCCGCCATTGGCCAAGCCGGCATACAGGCCTGCCATCTCGAGCGGCGAGATCGTGGCGCTGCCAAGCGCCACACCCAGCGAGTTGCCGGTATCGCCCGGCGGGAGGCCGGGTGCGACGCCGGCGGTGCGCAGGGTCGAGAGGAAGCGCTGCGGGCCAACCTTTTCCAGCGCCAGCACGGCCGGCACGTTCAGCGACTGCTGCAGGGCGCGGCGTACCGTAACCGCGCCCTGATGGTCGCGATCGAAATTGCGCGGCAGCCAGTCGCGAAAGCGCACCGGCACATCCTCGACCAGCGTCTCGGGATGCAGCGTGCGGTCGTCGAAGGCCATGGCATAGATCAGCGGTTTCAGCGCCGAGCCTGGCGAGCGGCGGGCGCGCACGAGGTCGACTTGCCCGGTGCGGCCGAAGAAATTGTCGCCACCCAGCCAGGCCACGACCCCGCCGGTGCGGTTGTCGAGCACGACCATCGCGATCTCGGCACCGTCGGCCTGCTGGCGGCGCTCCTCGTGCACCAGCTGCGCCAGCGTCTGCTGCAGCTCGTAGCGCACCGTGGTCGGTACGGTGGTGGCCGGCGACTGCCCAGCCAGCCAGGCCGAGAGATGCGGTGCCTGCATCGGCATCGCGAGCCGGCGGTCGGGCGCGGGGCGGCTGCGCGCCATCTCGAAGAGCGGCGCATCGATCACGCCGTGCTCGACGCCGCGCGCCAGCACGCGGTCGCGCGCCTTCTGGGCCACGGAAGAAGCACGATCGGGGCGGCGGCGCTCGGGCGATTGCGGGATGGCGACCAGAAGGGCGGCCTCGGCGGCACTGAGCTGGCGTGGCTCCTTGCCGAAATAGGCCAGCGACGCGGCGCGCACGCCTTCGAGGTTGCCGCCCATCGGGGCGAGCGTCAGGTAGATCGCCAGCACGTCGCGCTTGGAGTAGCGCCATTCGAGCTGCAACGCGCGGGCCGACTGGATCGCCTTGGTAGTGAAGCTGCGCGGCCGGGGATCGAGCAGGCGGGCGGCCTGCATCGAGAGCGTCGAGGCGCCCGACACGATGCGGCCACGCTCGGCGAGCTGGCCAGCCGCTCGCACCGCCGCCAGTGGATCGACACCCCAATGGGAGTTGAAGCGGCGGTCCTCATAGGCCTTGAGCAGGGCGAGATAGAGCGGATCGACATCGTCGACGGATGTCTTGAGGCGCCATTTGCCGTCCTCCGTCGTGAAGGCACGCAGCAGCCGGCCGTTGGCGTCGACCACCTCGGTCGACCGGTCATGATAGCGCGACAGGTCGGGCGGGAAAAAACGGTCGATCGCGAGCGCCGTCGCCACCAGGGTCGTGGCAGCGACGGCGAGGCCGGCCAGCAGGGGCCTGAGCCTCATGGTTGGCTACTTCGTTCCCGCGGGAACGATGGTCAGCGCGTGCATTGCCGTCCGGCCATAGACCCGTGGCGCATACATGTCGGAGACGTTGGTCGCCGGGACGGCATACGTGCCGGGCGTCACGGCGCGAACGATGTAGGCGACGTGATAGGAGTTCGGGTTCTTCGCCGAGGAATCCCACCAGGTCTGATAGGGCCGGGTGCCCATGTTGAAGGACGCGAAGAAGCGGTCGTCGCGCGCCTCGGCAATGCGGCTCTCGGTGAGATCGGACAGGAACGGGAAGGATTTCGCCGTCTCGTCGTTCAGCACCGCCTCGATCTCGAAGCCCGCGGGCAGCAGGTCGAGCAGCGCTACCTCGTGGTAGCCGCCCTCCAGGTTGCGGCCGGAGATCGAGACGATGAAGCGCTCGTTCTGCACCACGTGGCCCAGCGAACTGGGCTCGCCGTCGAACTTCAGGAACTCGCGCTGGACGCTGATCCCGGCCGTGGCCGCGGGCTGCGGATCGACCGGCACGCCGCGCGCCGTGACTTGCATCCAGATCGGACGGTCGGTGTCGTTGCGCAGCTTGAGGCCGCGGGCCAGGGCGGCTGCGTCCGGGTTGAAGGTCACCGGTTCCGTGGCCGACTGGCGGGATTGGCCGTCCACCGAATAGGCGAGCTGGGCACTGCCGCTCATCGCGCGCGCCGCCATCACGAGCCATGCCTGCTCCTGGGTCGTGGTGAGGTTGATGGACGAGGTGAGGCGCTCGCCCACCAGGCTCGTCACCTCCGTCAGGGCGTCACGGCCGCCGGCTTCGACGGCGAGCGTGACGAGCGCGGCGCGATTGCGCAGCGGCGAGCCGTAATAGTCGGACGGGTCGCGCTCGTCGATGCGCTGGCGCGCCGTCGCGAAGGCGAGTCGGCCGCGGCCCGGCTCGCCCACCTGGTTCAGAGCGGCGGCCAGCATCGCCCAAGCGATGCCGCCCTTCATCTCGGCTGCCTTCGTGTCCTGGAAGTAGCGGACCCTGCCCGGATCGGCGTAGCCCGACTTCGCCAGCACGTACCAGGCATAGGCCTGGGCGTTGGGCGAGAGCTTGTCGGCCGTCTTGTTGAGCCAGCCAAGCGCCCGCTGCAGCGAGGCGGAGGGCACCGCCATCTGCTGCTGGTTGGCGCGGACCAGGAAGTCGAGCACGTAGGTCTGCAGCCATTCCGCTGCCGGCGTGGAGAAGGGGCCCCACATGCCGAACGAGCCGTCGGGCAGCTGCATGTCGACGATGCGATAGACGGCATCCTGAACGCGCTCGTTGATGCGCGGATCGGTCGGACCGTATCCCAGCAGCGCTACGTCATTGTAGTAGAGCAGCGGCATCGCGCGGCTGGTCGTCTGCTCGATGCAGCCGAACGGATACTTGTCGAGCTGGCGCAGCAGGGCTGCGACGTCGATGCCGGGAATGCGGGTCAGCGAGGCGCTGACCTGCGCGGTACCGGGCGCGAAGGCTGCGATCACGTTGCGGTCGACCGTGGCCTCGTTGCCGGGCGCCAAGCGTGCCACCGTGTCGACGGCGCTGGGAGTCTGTGCCGGCCGCACCTGGATGTCCCATTCGCGCTGGACGGCGAAGTTGCCCGGTCCCTGGACGGCGACCGTCACCTTGCCGAAGCCCGCCTCGCCGGCTCGCAACGGCCAGGTCACCAGCTCGCGCTGGTTGGCGGCGAGACGCTTGGTCTCGGTCACCGGCCGTTCGAGCGAGACCGAACCGGTGGCGGTGAGGGTCACGCGGTAATCGCCCGCCTGCCCGTCGACATTGTGCAGCGACAGCGCCACCCGGCCGAGATCCTTCGGTGCGAGGAAGCGCGGCAGCACGACGTCGCCCGTGACGGCGTCGCGCACGAACAGGCGCTGCTCGCCCGAGCCGACGCGCGTCTTGTCGTAGGCTACCGCCATGAGCCGGAGCTGGCCGATGAAGTCGGGAATCTCGAAGGCGATCTTCGCTTCGCCCTTGTCGTCGAGCTTCACCGGACCGCTGAACAGCGAGACGACGCGTGTCGGCACGATGTCGAGCCCGCCGATCTCGCCGGCATCGCCGCCGGCCCGGATGCGGCCGAGTTCGTCGGCGCGCGTGTCGAGCAGGCGGCCGTAATCGTCGCGCATCGAGACGCCGAGGCGCCGCTTCCCGAAATAGTGGTCGGCAGGATTGGGCGTCTTGTAGCGGGTGAGCTGCAGGATGCCCTCGTCGACCGCGGCTAGGGTGACGAAAGCTTCCTGGCCAGCCTGAAGGTTGGACACTTTCACCGGCACCTCGATACGCTGGCGCGGCGTGATCTTCTCCGGCGTGCCGATCTGGAGGCCGAGCGTGCGCAGGGCCGGGTTTAGGCCCAGCCAAGTCGCGCCGATGGCGCGCGTGGGCGTGCGTTCGGCCGGTGCCGCGAGCGGCCGCCAGGCGGTGACCAGCGCATAGGCACCGGCACCCCATTCGCCCTTCACCGGGATGTCGACGGTCGTGCCGCCGGCCGGCACCTGGACCGACTGGGTGGAGACGATGCGGTCGGTCGCGATGGCGATCAGTGCTTCGCCGGCGAACGGCGCCTCGATGCGCAGGCGGGCCGTGTCGCCCGGCGCATAGTTCTGCTTGTCGCTGGCGACGCGCAGCGTGTCGGGCGCCTCCTCCGTTCCGGTGCCGCCGTACCAGCCGACGTAGAAGGTGAGGCTGGTCGAGGTGTTCTTTTCGTTGTCGATGACGGTGAGCCTGTGCTGTCCCCAGTCCAGCCGCTGCGACAGCCGGGTCGGCGCGTCGACCTTCAGGGTCACCTTGTCGGCGGTGATGAGTCGCGTGTTGCTGACCGACTGCCAGCGCCAGCGGCCGTCGACCTGGAACCACTGGTAGGCGGTGGTGATGCGTTCGATCCGGTATTCGACCGAATGGCGGGCGATCTGCGTGCCGGCCGCGTCGACCGCCACCACGTCGAATTCGGTGTCGACGCCCTCGCGCGAATAGCGGCCTTCGAAGGTCGGCCGAACACCGATATAGGTGTCGCGGGTGCGCACGGGCATCACCTTCTCGGTCTTGGTAGCGCGGCCGCCGCCCGGTTCGAAGACGCGAGCCTGGATCTGGGCGCGCAGCGGCAGCATCGTCTCCTTGGCGAGGTCACCCGCCCATTCGAGGCTCGACTTGCCGGCGGGGTCGGTGTTCTCGCCCTTCAGTTCGATGAAGGGAGGTTCGAACTTCTCGCGGTCGTCCTCGGGGCCGAAGCGGTATTTGGCGAAGGCCGGGAACGGGTTGTCGTCGACGGTGATGCGCATGTCGCCTTCGACGGCGAGATCGGATGCGGGTGCGCCATAGAGGAAGTCGGCCGAAAGCACGAAGCGGTTCACGCTGCCGGGCCGGATGATCGGCTCGTCGGGCGTGAGCTCGACCTTGAGCTTCTCAGGCACGAAATCTTCGACCGAGAACTCGGCGCGTCCGACCGGCGCGCCCTTAGGGTCGATATAGGCGGCGACCGACCAGCGGCCACGCCGCGAGGATTTGGGCAGGTCGATCGCCTGGGAAACGGCGCCGGAGCCCTGCAGGGCGTGGGTGAAGCGGGTGAATTCGCTGCCGTCGGGACGTTTGACGATCAGGGTGACCGGAAGGTTGGAGAGGGCATTGGCCGCGTCGTCGCGCATCAACGCCATGAGCTGCACGGTCTCGCCGGGCCGATAGATGCCGCGCTCGGTGTACAGGAAGGCATCGACCGGGCCGGGCTGCGGCCGGCCGTCGACGCCGCGGTCGGACAGGTCGAAGGCCGACTTGGTGAGTTCGAGGCGTGAGAATTCCTTCCTGGCCGGATCCTGCGCCATGACGGCGACCGGTTCGGCGGCGCCGGTGCCCTTGAGCAGGCCGGCGGCAAAGGAGGCCCGGCCGTCCGCGCCCGTCACCACCTTGCCGATCGGCTCGTTGCCGCGCGACAGGACGGTGACCTCGATGCCGGAAAGCGGCTGGGCGGTCTGCAGCGAGCGCGCGAAGACGTTCAGCCCGTCGTCGCCGCTGAAGGAGGTTAGGCCGATGTCGGTGTCGATCACCCACAGGCCCGCCGCGGCGCCACTCGTCGACTCGTCGTCGTCATAGTCGCGTGACGGCGGCTTGGCGGCATTCCAGACCACGACGAAATAGGCCCCGGGCTTCCAGTCCTGAATGGTCTCGCGGATCGGGAAGGCGGTGACGACGGCCTGGTTCGGCACGTTGCGCACGTCCATCGTGCCGGTCCACTGCTCGGCACCGTTGCTGCCGTTCAGCCAGCTGCGCAGCGACCAGGATTCGGTGATCGGCTCGGAGCCGGGGAAGGCCACGTCATAGTATCGGTCGGCGGAGAAGCGATCGATGCCGCGCTCGTTCACGCGATAGACCGAGATGCCGACCTTGGAGACGTTGATGGTGGTGACGGGCAGGCCGGCCGCACTGCCGCGCGGCAGGATGAAGCCCTTGCCGGGCAAGTTCACGACGGCGGGACGGGCGCCCAGCGCCACACTCACGCTCTGCTCGTCGCGCAGTTTCTCCCCGTCGCGTCCGGGAAAGCCCGCCAGCAGCTTCACCGTGTAATCCTGGCCGTAGGTCAGGCCGGCGATGCACAGTCGGTCGTCGGCCGTGCGCAGTGCCGTCTTCGCTTCGGGTTCGATGCGGATGAAGTCGCCGTACTTCACGTCGCCGGTGGCGAGCGGCTTGTTGAAGGCGAGGCAGGCTTCCGCTTCGCTGCGACTGGAATCGACCGCGACTCGACGGAAAGAGAACGGAGCCGGAGGCGATGCCGGTGGCTGGGCGATGGGAGCCGGTGCGGCGGATTGAGCCGTCTGGGCTGGCGGGCTCGTCGGGGGCGCCGCAGGAGCAGGTGCCGTGGACGGAGATGTCGCAGCAGTCGCGGGCGGCGGTGCGCGGCGGTCGAGGGAATCGCCCGGCCTCCCGATCAGGTAACCCGCAATGCCGGAGCCCAGCATGAGGGCCACAACCAAGGCGGCCAGCGTCGACTTGTTCATCAGAATTCCCCGCAAACAGCGACCGGACAATAAGAGCGTGGATTGTGCAGACAATGTGGAGTCAGAGGTCCGGTCCGCAATTCTCGCAGCCTGTGGCGCGCAGGTCACGCTCGTGACGCCCATGCTGTGGATAGGCGGTGCTTGAGCAGACGACCGACGGCGTACTAATCGCAGGCGATGGCGTTGCATCTCATCAAGCTGGCGGTCGGTGTCGACGATCTCGCCCACATGAAGAAGGTCCAGGCGGCGCGTCGCCGGGAACGGGGGCAGTCGGCACGTTCCCCTCACTGGGTCTATACCCGCAACTCCCCACGTCGGGCCGAGGATCTGCTGGGCGGCTCGCTGTACTGGGTGGTGCGCGGCGTCATCCGCTGTCGCCAGGAACTGGTCGGCTTCGAGGATGATTTCGACGAGGAGAGCGGCAAGAAGTTCTGCCGTATCAAGCTCAAGCGCCCCCTGATCGAGACCGCTCCCCGTGCCTGCAAACCCTTCCAGGGCTGGCGCTACCTCGAGGCCGAGCGTGCGCCACCGGACCTGTCGAGCGGCGACACCGCCGACATGCCGGCTGAAATGGCGGCGGAGCTGAAGCGACTGGGGCTGTTGTAAAAAGCCGCTTCAGCGGTTCGTCAGCTTCAGCTCGATGCGGCGGTTGCGGGCCGGGTCGGTCGAGGAGAGCGGCTGGTATTCACCGTAGCCGGCCGCCACGAGGCGTTCGTTGGGAATGCCCTCGCTGTGCAGGAACTTCACGACGGCGATGGCGCGCGCGGCGGACAGCTCCCAGTTCGACGGATACTGCGCACTGGCGATCGCCTTGTTGTCGGTGTGGCCGTCGACCTGGAGCACCCAGTTGACGTCCTTCGGAATGGTGGCTGCGATCTCGACCAGGCGCTTGGCGACGTTGGCGAGCTGTTTCTCGCCGCCCTCCTGGAGCTTGGCCGAGCCGGAGGGGAACAGCACCTCCGACTGGAACACGAAACGGTCGCCGACGATCTGCACGTCGCGCTGGCCGCGCAGCGCCTCGCGCAGCTTGCCGAAGAACTCGGAGCGGTAGCGCGCCAGCTCCTCGACCTTGCTGGCCAGTGCGCGGTTGAGCTTCTGGCCCAGATCGACGATCTGCGCCTGCTGTTCCTTTGCCTTGGCATCGGCGGCATCGAGGACGGTGCCGAGGCGGGCCAGCTCGCTCTTGAGAGCCGCCAGCTCGGCGGTCAGCCGCACGACGGCGGCCTTCTGCTCGGCGCTGAGCTTCTGCTCTTCCGTGAGATCGCCGAACAGCTTGCCCTTGTCCTGGTTGGCAGCCGCCAGCGAGGCCGCCAGCCGCGTGAGCTCAAGCCGCTGGCGCTCGACTTCTTTCTGGAGGTCGCCGGCCTGGGAGGCGGTCGACTTGGCTTCCCGGTTGGCGGCTTCGAGCGAGGCGGCGAGCCGGTCGCGCTCCGCCATCATCGAGGTCAGGCGCTCGGTGAGCTGGTCGCGCTCGATCTTCAGCGCGTCCGACGCGCCGCGCTGACTGGAAAGATCGGCGGTGAGACGATCGCGCTCGCTACGCAGCGCATCGGCGGCGCTGCGCTGAGCTGCCAGATCGGTGCCGAGTCGGTCGCGCTCCGCCTCGTTGTCGCGAAGCTGCAGGGTGAGTTTCTCGAGATCCTGCTTGAGGTTCTCGCTCGCCGCTTTCTCCAGCGACAAGACGCTGGCCAGGCTGCCCAACTGCTTGTTCAGGGCGTCGATCGCACTGTCTCTGGAACTGAGTGTGTCTGTCAGCGTGAACTGCGCGACGCTGAACAGCGACAACAGGAAGATCAGCACCATCAGCAGGGTGGTGAGCGCATCGACGTAGCCGGGCCAAGTGTAGTCGGCGCTGCCTCCTCCTCGACGGCGGGATATGGCTGCCATGGCGGTCAGCCGCCCGGCGTCGCGCTGCGCGTCGAGGCGATGGTGCGGGCGAGCAGGCGGAACTCGCCGCGCAGCTCGTCGGACAGGGCGGTGCGGCCGCGCACGCTTTCATCGATCAGTCGGGCAAGGGCGGCTTCGAGATTGCGCTGATGGGCCAGCAAGGCCTCATTGCCTGTATCCGGCTTTCGCTCGGTCAGCCGCCCGACGACGCCCCGCAATTCGATCGACTGCTCGGCAAGCCGCGCCAGCAGCGCCTGCTGGGACCGCATGCTCTCGGTCAGCGACGACAGGCGCTCGATCAAGGCAGCGTTGGCAGCGGCCGCCTGCTCGCGGCCTTCCTCACTGCGCCGGAGCGTGCGCGTGAGATCGTCCAGCCCGTCGGCCGTGCGCTCCAGCAGGGCCTCGACATAGGCGGAGACGCCCTGCTCGCCTTCGGTCTGCAGGGTACCGCTCGAGAGCCGCGTGGCGCCCGCCAGCCATTCCTCGAGTTCGGTGTGGAAGCGGCCCTGCGCCTGGCTCGCCTGCAGTTCGAGGAAGCCCAGTACGAGCGAGCCTGAGAGACCAAACAGCGAGGCGCCGAAGGCGGTGGACATGCCCTTGAGCGGCCCTTCGATGCCCGCCTTCAGCTTGGCGAAGATCTGCACCGCATCGCCACCGGTGACCTGCATGCCGACGATGGCGTCGGCGACGGCGCCGATCGTCTCGAGCAGGCCCCAGAACGTGCCGAGCAGGCCGAGGAAGATCAGCAGGCCGATCATGTAGCGGCTGAGCTCGCGCCGCTCGTCGAGACGGCTGGCGATGCCGTCGAGCATGGCCCGCGTCGCCGTGGGTGAGAGGCGGAAATTGTCCTGGCGGTCGCCCATCATGGCGGCCATCGGCGCCATGAGGTCGATGGACTCGGTCTCGAGCGGCGGTGCGCCGGGCTCGCGATGCTGGAAGCGCCGCAGCCACCGCACTTCGGGCCACAGGGAGAGCACCTGACGCATCACGAAGAAGATGCCGATCGCGAGGACGCCGAGGATGACGCTGTTGAGGATCGGCGTGTTCAGGAACACGCGCAGCAGGTCGTGGTGGAGGAGATACGCGATGCCGACCACGACCGCGAGGAACAGCAGCATGCGAATGAGATACGGAAGCGGATTACTCATACGGTCTCCCGATTCCGGCGGACGCTTGCGAGATCATGTGCTGGGCACCAGAATTTCCCCTCGCTCCCCGCCGCCGCCCACGATGGACGCGATTTCGATCCTGGATCGGACGCCCTTGTCGATCAGGTAATTCCGCACGATCAGTGCCCGCGCCAGCGAGATCTTGCGGCTGTCGGGATCGCCGTTCTCGGAGACGCTGCGCAACTCGACCTGTCGCTGCGTTCGGTCTGCCAGGTCTTTGGCGAGGCGATCGAGTTCGACCTTGGACGCATCTGAAAGCTCGGTATACCGGGCGGCGAAGACCAGAGTCACGGCGACGCCGCTGCGTACCGGCGGAGCGGGCGGCGGCGCGACGGCCGCCATCTGCCGCTGCTCGGCCGCGGGAGCTTGAGGCGAGGGCGCTGGCACAACGGGCGGCGCGGAAGCGGGATGCGGGGTTACGACGCGAGGGGCCGCAGATTCGGTGGCCGGCGCCGTGTAGACCGACGGCGGCGCAGGGGCGGTTACGATCAGCGGCGGCGGTGCGGCTGGCGTTGCCGCAGGCGTCGGCGGCGCTGACGGCACTGGAGCCGGCGTGGCGACCGCCGGGGGTGCGATTGGCATGGCCGCTGGCTTGGCGGCCGGCACGATGTAAGCGGTGCTCGCCTTCTGGACATCGCGCGACTTGCTGCGGCTCGTCGTCAGTTCGGGAACGGCAACCACGCGGCTCTTGATCGGTCCGGGCGGAGGGGGCGGCAGGGAAGCTCCGGCTTTGGCCTGCACGGCAGGAGCAGAGGTCTGCGGTGGAGCCATCTGGCGCGACGCCTGCGCCGGGGTGCGAGATGACCAGGGATTGAAAGCCGGACCGGGGCCAACTGAATCAGGGGCCGGGGCAGCGGGCGGCGCTGCGTATTGCGGGAGCGGTCCGCCGGGCAGGCCGGCGCCGGAATAGGGATTGAAGGCGGTGACGTTCTGCCCGTGGGCCGCGAACGACGCCGCACCGACGCCGATCACGGCGAGGGCAAGGCTGCGCGCGGCGACCGAAGAGGGGGGCATAACCGATTGCCTTTCCAAGGGATTTGGCGGATCGACCATAACCAATGGTCGATCCGTGCTCAACCGCTCGCGGCAATGCAGCAGAGGATGAGCCGGCCCGGGATCAGGCCTTGGACAGGATCTCGACCATCGGATCGCGCAGGCTGAAGTTGCTGGCCAGCAGGGACGGACCACCGAGCTCATAGGGCTGACCTGCGATGTCGCCGACGAGACCGCCGGCCTCGCGCACCATCAGGATGCCGGCGGCAACGTCCCAGGGCGCCAGGCCGAACTCGAAGAAGGCGTCGTAGCGGCCGGCCGCCACGAAGGCGAGGTCGAGCGCCGCGGCGCCCCAGCGGCGGACGCCCGCCGTGCGTTCGGTGACCGCTGCCAGCTTGGCGTGGTAGGCGGCATGGTTGCCCTTGCCGATATGGGGAATGCCGGTGCCGACAAGGGCGCGCGCCGGGTCCTTGCGGCCGGAGACGCGCAGGCGGCGCGAGCGGGCGTTCGGCGTGTCGATGTAGGCGCCGTTGCCCTTCTCGGCCCAGAAAAGCTCGTCGGAGATCGGCTGGTAGATGACGCCCGCGACGATCTCCTTCTCGCGCTCCAGCGCGATCGAGATGGCGAAGTGGGGGACGCCGTGCAGGAAGTTGGTCGTGCCGTCGAGCGGGTCGACGATCCAGCGGTTGCGACCGTCGCCCGTGGTCTCGCCGCCTTCCTCGCCCAGGAACCCGTAGTCGGGGCGGACGCGCGACAGCTCGGCGCGCAGGGTGCGCTCGGCCTTGATGTCGGCATGACTGACGAAGTCCCCGGGGCCCTTCTCGGAGATCTGCAGATGCTCGACCTCGCCGAAATCGCGCTTGAGATTCTTCGCGGCGGCAAAGGCGGCGCGGATCATGACGGTGATCGTCGCCGAACGCTGCGCCAGCGACTTGCGTTCGGGCGGGCCCGAACGCTCGCGTGCCTCGCCCATCGGCGCGCGGCCGACGCGTGCGACGGGAGTCTCTCGCGGGGGACGATTGGTGGGGAGGGCCACGGTGCGCGCCTAGTCCTTGGCGCGTTCCATGTAGGTGCCCTCTTCGGTGTTGATCACCAGCCGGGTACCCACGCCGATGTGCGGCGGCACCATCACGCGGATGCCGCCCTCGACGATGGCCGGCTTGTAGGAGGAGGAGGCGGTCTGGCCCTTCACGACCGCGTCGGCTTCGACCACGGCGAGAACGACGGTCTTCGGCAGTTCGGCGCCGACCGGCGTGCCCTCGTAGAGCGACACGGTCACTTCCATGCCGTCCTGCAGCCAGCGCGACTGATCCTCGTCGAGGACGTCGGCACCGACCACGAGTTGCTCGAACGTCTCCTTGTCCATGAACGTGAAGCCGTTCTCGTCCTTGAACAGGTAGGTACACTCGCGCTCGTCGATATGGACGCGCTCGATGGTCTCGCCCGAGCGGAAGCGCTCCTGCAGCTTGTTGCCCTCGCGCAGCGCCTTGGCCTCGATGGCCACGAACGCGCCCCCCTTGCCGGGGCTGATATGCTGCACCTTGGAGGCGACCCAGAGCTTGCCGTTGTACTCGATGACGTTGCCGGCTCGGATGGAATTGACTTGGACTTTCATGGAGTTACCCGGCCTTACCGCTGTCTCGAATGAATGGAATTCGGCCTCGCCCGCGTCAGCGGTTCGAGGCCGGCGCGGCCTTCTATCAAAGGCGGCCCGGGGTCGCAACCGGCCGACCGGAGGCCGGGTGGGGCTATTTCAGGCCCAATTCGGCCTGTTTCTTCTTCGGGAGAGCCGCTGCGATGACGGCGTGCGCCTGTTTCAGGTAGGCCCGCGTCTCGGCGGGCGTCAGGACGGACGGGTCCTCGAGCGCGACCCACTTGGCGCGGGCGAGGTAGGGGGCCGGTTTGAACCCCTCGGCATGCGACAGGGCCTCGAAATGCTCGGGCGGGCACTTGAAGCAGAGGCGCGCGACGGAATGGCCCGGCGGGCCGATCAGGCAGAACATCTTGCCGCCGACCTTGAAGACGGTGACGCCCTCCCATTGCACGGTCCGCGTCGTGGCCGGCAGCTTGCGGCAGAAAGCGTCGATCTGCTTGGGCGTCATGACGATACCCTACACGCGGCGCCGTTCGCATGCGATGGTAGGGCATGAACGAATGGCGTCCCGACAGGCTTGCGCGGCGCCTGCCGCACCTCCAGCTGCGCGCCCGGATACAGACGGCGATGCGGCAGTGGTTCGCATCCGAAGGTTTCGTCGAGGTCGAGACGCCGATCCTGCAGGCGGCCCCCGGCGCGGAGGTTCACCTTACGGGATTCGCGACGGAGTGGGAATTGCCGGACGGCGAGGAGCGCGAACGCTGGCTGCACAGCTCGCCCGAGTTCGCGATGAAGAAGCTGCTGGCCGGCGGCATGCCGAAGATCTTCCAGTTCGCGCGGGTGTTCCGCAACGCCGAGGGCTCGGCCCTGCATCACCCCGAGTTCACGATGCTGGAATGGTATCGCGCCGGCACGGGATACGAGTCGATCATGGCCGACTGCAAGGCGCTGCTCACCTCGACCGGCGTCGAAGAGTTGTGCTGGGCCGGCCATGTCTGTGACCCGAGGGGGGAACCTGAGCGGCTCACCGTGGCGGAGGCTTTCGTGCGCCATGCGGGCGTCGACCTGTTAGCGACCCTCGGCAACGCCGGGGCGCTGTCGGGCGCCTCGGGCATTGCCATGCATGCCGGCGACAGCTGGGAGGATGTGTTCTTCCGCATCATGTTCGAGAAGATCGAGCCTCGCCTCGGCATGGGCCGGCCGACGATCCTTTGCGAATATCCGATCTCGATGGCGGCCCTCGCTCGCGCCAAGCCGGGCGATCCCAGGGTGGCGGAACGCTTCGAGCTCTATGTCTGCGGCGTCGAGCTGGCCAACGCCTTCGGCGAGCTGACCGATCCCGACATCCAGCGCGAGCGGCTGGCGGCGGACATGGAGCTGAAGGAGGAACTCTATGGCGTACGCTGGCCGGTCGACGACGATTTCCTGGCGGCGCTCGACCATGGCTTACCGGATTGCGCGGGCATCGCGCTCGGCTTCGATCGGCTGGTCATGCTGGCGAGCGGCGCTTCGCACATCGAGGAGGTGCTATGGCTCCCCGTCCGCTGAACCGTGCGCCGCGAAGAGCTCGTTGAAGGCGCGCACCGCCGCCTCGGGCCCTTCGCTGTAATCCCATACGCCGCCGGCGACGGCCAGGAAGTCGGCGCCCGCCTCGATCAGGGGCCTGCAGTTCAGGGCGGTGATACCGCCGATCGCCACGCAGGGCACTTCCATCAGGCTGCTCCACCACTCGATGATCTCGACCTCGGCCGGTGTCGTCACCGGCTTGGTGGCGGAGGAGAAGAACGCGCCGAAGGCCACGTAGTCGGCGCCGGCCTCGGCCGCTTCCATCGCGAGATGGCGGGACGCCTTGCACGTGACGCCGATCTGGCGATCGGGCCCGACGATGCGGCGCGCCTCGGCGTAGGGCATGTCGTCCTGGCCGATATGGACGCCGTCGCAGTCGAGCTTCACGGCGAGGTCGGGCCGGTCGTTCAGGATGAAGGCGACGCCACGCTGCTGGCAGATCGGCCGCAGCGTGTCGGCGGCATGCGCAATCGCCTCGTCGGGAACATCCTTTAGGCGCAGCTGGAAGGCCGCGACGTCGCCGCCATCGAGGGCGGCTCGAAGTTCGGCGGCGAAGATCGAGGGATGCTCGATGCGGGGCGGGGAGATGAGATAGAGACGGGTCACGGGCTGCCTGATTTTTGCTCGTGGTGTAGGCGGAAGCCGGCGCCCCGTCGAGCCCGGCGGCGAAAATGCCGCCATTGTCTCAGTGCGGCGCCCGGGGCTAAGTGGCGAAAGCCTTCTTGCCGGGACACATGACCAAAGTCAGGAAAACAGTCGCCCTCGTGCTGGTGTCGACCGCCGTCAGCCTCCTCGCCGGCATCGCCATCGCCAGCTACCTGACGGTTCCGCGCATTCCGCTTCTGTCGGAAGGCGACATGCTCCTGGTTTTCGATCCCGAGATCGGGGCGCGGGCCAATCCCAGCTCTCATGCCAAGCGTATCTATCCCGCCGTCCGCGACCGGAAGACCTTCGCCTTCGACATCTACACCGATGATCGTGGCGCGCGGGTTGATGGGCCGGGGCAGCGCAGCCCCGCGCAGGTCGACGTGATGGTGCTCGGCGATTCGTTCACCTGGGGCTACGCGCTGGCCAATGAGGAGACGTGGGCCCGCCATCTTTCGCGCGAACTCGAGACCAGCGTCTCCAACTTCGCGATGGCGGCCTACGGCACGACGCAGTCGCTGCAGATCCTGCGGCGCAACGGCGATCTCGCGCCGAAGCTCATCGTCTACGGGATCATTGCGCATCACTTCGAGCGCAACGTCATGCCGTGCCTTCCCTCCTATTACCCATTCTGCTTCAGCGCCTCCCATGTAGCCTGGAACGACGCGGGCAAACCGTCGATCGCCCCGCCGAGCAGCGACGGCGTTCGCCGTTTCCAGCAGCATCTCTCTGGCGACTTCACCAATCCGGTGACCTGGCTGTCGCATGGCATCGACGTTATCCGCGGCCGTATCGAGTACGGACGCGCCGCGTACAGCACGCCGGACGACGATGCGAAAAAGGAAGAGGCGCTGGCGTTCCTGCTGCGCGAGATGGAACGGTCGGCGTCCGAGATCGGAGCCAAGCTGCTCGTGGTCTATCTGCCAACGAATTATTACTCGGCGCCCCAGGGGCTGCAGCGCGTCATTGGTGACATAAGGCTGCTCGACCTCACCGAGGCCTTCCAGCGCGAGCGGGACAAGGGCGCAAACCTCTATATCGTGGGCGACGGGCATCCGAACCAGGATGCCCACAAGCTGATCTCCCGGGAGATTGCGAAATACGTCCGCGACAACGGCCTGCTCTAGCTCAACGGATCTTCCGTGCCGCCGCTTTCGCCCGGTTGAGCTGGGATATCAGCTCCTCGACGCTGAACGGCTTTCGCACGATGGGCGCAGATCTGTAAGGCGCCGGGATCGGTACGCTCTCGCCATACCCGGTCGTGAACACGAACGGTACCCGCAACTCCGTCAGCACCTTCGCTACATCGGCACCCGTACCGTCTCCCAGATTGAAATCGAGAACGGCGGCATGTGGTACGAAGTCGGCAAGGGTCAGGAGCGCGTCGCGAACGGACGAGGCGAGACGCACATCGGCGGCACCGGCTTGACGCAAGGCCTGTTCGGCATCGATGGCGATCAGGAATTGATCCTCGATCACCAGGACGGATTTTGCGTCGAGCGACGCACTCACTTCGGTATGATCCTCTCCTCGCGCAGGCGGGGAGTTTGGTACCATGGCTGACACAACGCGTCGGTCCACAAGTCGACACTCCGCGTAACCTCGTCCGGAGACTCGATCGATGACCGCGCCCGCCCCGGAAGACCTTCTCGGCAACGCTCTCCTGGCCGTCCTGAGAGACGAGGATCGCAGGCGGCTGGCGCTCCACATGGTGATCGCCGACCTCGAGGCGAAGGACATCCTCCAGAAGGCCGGCGAAGACGTAGTCCATACATGGTTCCCGTGTGGCGCGGCGATGGCGAGCTTCGGCGTCTGGGTCGAGGAAAGCGGCTCGAACGTGGAGGTCGCGCTGGTCGGTCGCGAGGGTGCCATCGGCGGGATCGTCTCCAACGGAAGGCTGCCGGCCTTCGCCACCTCGCAGGTGCGGGCCGCCGGGCGTTTCCTGCGGATCAGGACATCCGCATTGGAGGCGGCCAAGCTCGAGTCCATCGCGCTTCGCCACTGGTTCGCCCGCTACTCCGACTGCATGCTGGCCCAGGTGTTCCAGACGGCGGCGTGCAATGCGTCCCACACGATCAGCCAGCGGACCGCAAAATGGCTCCTGGCAGCGATGGCGCGCACGGGCGGTTCCGAGTTCCAGATGACTCAGGAACAGCTGGCGGAGATGCTGGGGGTGGGCCGCACCTTCGTCACGCGCGTGCTTCGGCAGTTTCGCGAGCAGAGTGTCATCGAGACACGCCGCGGCGTCTTCAGGGTGAACGACGCCACCGCGCTCCGGAAGAAGTCCTGCAGCTGCACCACGGCGATCGAGGACCATTTCGACACGGTCCTGCATGGAATTTACCCGGTCGAATAGCGCCGGGCATCCGCGTTCTATTCCACCCGGATATTGCCGGCCCTGGCGATGGCACCGAAGTCGGCGCGCTCCTGTGTGATGAAGGCGAGCGTCTCGGCCGGCGTCGTCATGCGCGGTGAGGCGCCCAGCTCGCGGATCCTGGTCGCGATGGCCTCCTCCTGCAGCGCCTGATTGACGACCGTGTTCAGCCTCTGGATGATCTCGCCCGGCGTACCTTTCGGCGCCATGAAGGCGTACCACGCCACCCATTCGCGCGGATCGAGGCCGAGCTCCATCATGGTCGGCACGTCGGGCAGCTTCTCCGAGCGCTCTTTCGAAGTGACGGCCAGCGCGCGCAGCTTGCCGCCCGCTATGTGGCCGGCGCTGGCGCCGAGGCTGTCGACGGTGATCGGCACCTCGCCGCTGATCACCGCCATGAGCGATTGCGGCGTGCTGCGATAGGGCACGGCCGGCATGTCGATCTTGTGCCGGATCTTCGTGTCCTCGGCGACCAGGTGCGGGATGCTCCCGGACGCCGGCAGGCCGTAACGCCACTGGCCGGGCTCCGCCTTCGCCTTGGCGATGAATTCCGGCATCGACTTGAAGGGCAGCGAGGGCGTCACCACCCAGACCAGCGGCGAGGTGACGGCCACCGAGATGGAGGCGAGATCGTCCACCGGATCGAGCGGCATGTTGGAATAGATGCTGCTGCCGATCGAGATGGCGCCGATATGGGCGAACATGAAGGTGTAGCCGTCGGCCGGGCTGCGCTGGACCTCCTGCATGCCAATGATGCCGTTGGCGCCGGGCTTGTTGTCGACCACCACGGGCTGGCCCAGCAATTCGGCCAGCCGCGGCGCCAGGATGCGGGCATACACCTCGTAGCCTCCGGCAGCGCTGGGAACGAGCAGTCTGAGCCGACGGTTGGGCCAGTCGCGCGACTGCGCGATTGCGGGTGCCACGTTCATCAGCGGCGACGCGGACAAGAGGCCACCAAGGGCGGCGCGGCGTGTCAGAC
>JAGNNA010000320.1 GCA_017990895.1 Reyranella sp. | reverse complement strand
GCGGCCCGACGTGCAGGGCAAGGCCGGCGGCGCCCCCGTGCCCGAGCCGGTCGGCCGCCGTCCGGTGTTCGATGGGCGCAGTGGAAAGACCGCCGACGTGCCGGTGTATCGCCGCGAGAAGCTGCCACCGGGCAGCAGCTTCAGCGGTCCGGCCATCGTCGCCGAGGATGAGACGTCGACCTATGTATCCGCCAGTTTTGCCGCGCATATCGACGCCTCCGGTTGTATCGTCATGGACCGCAAGGCAGCGTGAGGAGTAACCCATGAGCCAGTCCAACAGCGTCGGCCTGATCGATCTGCAGATCATGTGGAATCGCCTGATCGCCGTGGTGGAAGAGCAGGCGCAGACGCTGATGCGCACCGCCTTCAGCCCGATCGTGCGCGAGTGCGGCGACCTGTCCGCCGGCGTCTTCGACCTGCAGGGCCGCATGCTGGCCCAGGCCGTGACCGGCACCCCGGGCCACGTGAATTCCATGGCCGAGTCGGTGAAGCATTTCCTGCGCTACTTCCCGATCGAGACGATGAAGCCGGGCGACGCTTACATCACCAACGATCCGTGGATGGGCACCGGCCATCTCAACGACTTCGTCATCACCACGCCCTGCTTCCGCAACGGCAAGCTGGTGGCGCTGTTCTCGTGCACCAGCCATCTCATGGACATCGGCGGCATCGGCTTCGGTCCCGACGCGACCGACGTGTTCATGGAGGGGCTCTACATCCCCATGCTGAAGCTGTTCGACCAGGGGAAGGCGAACGAGACCCTCTTCGCGATGATCCGCGCCAACACGCGCCAGCCGGTGGACACCGAGGGTGACGTCTACTCCCTGGCCGCCTGCAACGATGTCGGCGCACGACGGCTCATCGAAATGATGGACGAGTTCGCCATCGATTCGCTGGACGAGCTCGGCGACCATGTGATCGCGCGCTCGCGCGAGGCGGTGCTGGCGGAGATCGCGAAGCTGCCCAAGGGCACCTGGCACAACAGCATGACCGTCGACGGATATGATGAGCCGGTGACGCTCAAGGCGGCCTTGACCATTTCCGACACCGGCATTCACGTCGATTTCTCGGGCACGACCGGCATCTCCCGGCGCGGCATCAACGTGCCGCATGCCTATACGACGGCCTATACGGTGTTCGGCCTGGGCTGCGTGGTCTCCACGCACATCCCCAACAATGCGGGCTCGCTCGAACCGCTCACCGTCTCGGCGCCCGAGGGCTGCATCCTGAACGCGCCCAAGCCGACTGCCGTCGCCTCACGCCATGTAATTGGCCAGATGCTGCCGGACGTGACGTTCGGCTGCCTGCGCCAGGTCGTGCCGGAGCGCGTGCCCGCCGAGGGCACCTCGTGCCTGTGGAACATCAACGTGCGCGGCCGGGTGAAGGGCGGCGAGGGCGGCAACTACGGCTTCGGCATGGCCATCACCTCCAACGGTGGCACCGGCGCGCGTCCCGACAAGGACGGGCTGTCGGCGACGGCCTATCCCAGCGGCGTGCGCGGCACGCCCGTCGAGATCGCCGAGACGCAGACGCCGCTGATCTTCTGGCGCAAGGAGTTCCGCCCCGATTCGGGCGGCGCCGGCCGAACCCGCGGCGGCCTCGGCCAGATCATGGAGATCGAGAGCGGCATCGACGAGCCGTTCGACCTGCTGGCCGCCTTCGACCGGATCGACCATCCGGCGCGCGGCCGCGACGGCGGTGGCGACGGAGAGGCCGGCGTGGTCGCCTTCAAGTCCGGCCAGACGCTGAAGGGCAAGGGCTTCCAGCTCATCCCGCCGGGCGAACGGCTGATGATCCTGACGCCCGGAGGCGCGGGCATCGGCGCGCCGCGCGACCGTGATCGCACGCAGGTTGCCAACGACCTGGCCGACGGGTTGATCTCGGCGGAGACGGCCGAGAAGGTCTATGAATTCAAGCCGCCGCAGGCCGCGGAATAGGCCGGCGACGACGGGATACGGGGAACGGTTGTCAATTCAACGATGGGGGCTGCGATGAAGCTGGGACGCAGGAAGGCCTTGAAGGCTGGTGTGGGCGCAGGTGCGATGGCGATGGTCGGTGCGCCGGCCGTGGTGATGGGGCAGGCGCCGCTGAGGCTACCGCTGGCCACCGTCTGGCCGGACGGCAACTTCCATACGGTCAACGTCAAGCGCTTCGCCGAGGAAGTGAAGAAGGCGACGAACGGCGCCGTCGAGATCGACGTCAAGGCGGGTGGCCAGCTCGGCTTCAAGGGGCCCGAGCAGATGCGTGCCGTGCGCGACGGCCTCGTACCGATGGCCGACATCCTCAACATCCAGCAGATCGGCGACGAGCCGATCTTCGGCGTCGAGGGCATCCCCTTCATCAGCAACAACATCGAAGAGCTGAAGGTGCTGCACAAGTACGTGCGGCCCGAGTTCGAGAAGGTGCTTCTGAAGAACAACCAGACCATGCTCTACACGGTGCCGTGGCCGACGCAGTACCTGCATCTCAAGACGAAGGCCGAATCGCTGGATGCGCTCAAGGGCATCAAGATCCGCGTGCCCGACAAGAACGCCCAGGAAATGTGCAGCGCCATCGGCATGGCGCCCGCTTTGATCCCGTGGGGCGAGACGATCGCCGCCTTGTCGTCCGGCGCCGTCTCGGGCGTGTCGACTTCGTCCGTCTCGGCCGTGGACGGAAAGTTCTGGGAGTTCCTGAAGTTCTTCCACCAGACCAACCATGCCTGGTCGTCGGAGATCGTCACGATCAACAACGACACGCTCAAGAAGATCTCGCCGGCCAACCAGAAGATCATCATCGACCTCGCGAAGAAGCTCGAGCCGGAGTTCTGGCAGTCGTCGCTGCAGGCCGACAAGGACAGCAACGCCCGCCTGATCGCCGGCGGCATGCAGCTCGTCATTCCCTCGGCGGCGATGACGGCGGACCTGCAGAAGAAGACCGCGCCGATGATCGCCGAGTTCTACAAGCGCGTTCCGGCGGCGGAGAAGCCGATCAAGGCCTATCTCGCCGAGATGAAGCGCGCGTGAGCGGCCACGGCCCCAATCCCAACGCTGGCGCGCCGCCCGTGCTGCGCGCCTTCCTCGACGGGATCGACATGCTGGGCCGCCTCGACGGCTGGATGGGCGCCGCCTGCCTGGTGGCGCTCACCTGCCTGATGCTGGGGGAGGTCCTGGTGCGGGCGCTCTCGGACATCTTCCCCTGGGTGCCGGCCGACATTCCCGTCGCCTGGGAATACGGCTCCTATCTCATGGCGGCGGCTTTTACGTTCGGCGCCGCCATGACCCTGCGCGCAGGTGGCCATATCCGTGTCACGCTCGTTCTGGCGCGGATCGGGCCGAAGGCACGGCGCTGGCTGGAAACCGTTCTCGCGGCGCTGGGCGTCGCTTTCTCCGGTTATCTTGCGGTGGCGATGGTGAACTTCACCTGGCGCAGCTTCGTGTCGGACCAGGTGTCGATCTCCAGTGCGACGCCGCTGTGGATTCCGCAGGCGCTGGTCACTTTCGGGATCTGCCTCCTGGTCATGCAGTTCGTCGCGCGGTTCTTCCAGGCCCTGTTCGGCCTGCCGCTCGAGGATCTCAACATGCGCGCCGGTTCGGTCGCTGAGTAGTTTTTCGCGCGAGTTGATATCCGATGCTTGAAGTCGTCCTCACCATGTTCGTCGTGCTGTTCGCCTTCCTGGCGGGCGGACTCTGGATCGGCTGGACCTTGGCCGTCACCGGCACGGTGCTGCTGGCGATCTTCCGCGACATTCCCCTCGACAAGCTGCTGGCCCAGTACACTTGGAACATCCTGACCACGCAGGAACTGCTGGCGCTGCCGCTGTTCATCATCATGGGCGAGATCCTGTTCCGGACGCGTCTGTCGCAGACCCTGTTCCGCGGCCTGTCGCCGTGGGCGGCGATGCTGCCGGGGCGCCTGCTGCACGTGAACGTCATCGGCTGCACGATCTTCGCCGCCATCTCGGGCTCGTCGGCGGCGACGACGCAGGTGGTGGGCCGCATCTCGCTGACGGAACTGCTGAAGCGCGGCTATTCCAAGGACGTCGCGGTGGGCTCGCTGGCCGGCGCCGGCACGCTCGGGTTCCTGATCCCGCCCTCCAACATCATGATCATCTACGGCGTCCTGGGCGACGTCTCGATCGCCAAACTGTTCACGGCAGGCTTCATTCCCGGCTTCCTGCTGGCGGGCTGCTTCATGGGCTGGATCTTGATCCATACCGCCCTGAAACCCGAGCTGGTGCCGGAGGCGGAGCGCAAGGTGCGCATCGCGACGGCGGCGGAGTTCCTGACGTCGATCCGCGAACTGGGGCCGGCGGTGTTCCTGATCCTGTGCGTGCTGGGCTCGATGTATGGCGGCCTCGCGACGCCGTCCGAAGCCGCGGCCGTGGGCGTGCTGGGCGCGCTGATCGTTGCCGGCGTCCAGCGCGAGCTGTCGATTCCCGCACTGAAGGCGATCGCGATCGGTTCGGTGCAGACCTGCGCCATGATCGCCCTGATCGTGCTGGGCGCCTCGATCCTCGGCAGTGCCGCGGCCTTCCTCGGCATTCCGGCGGCCGTCGCGGAATTCGTGAAGAGCCTCGGCCTCTCCTCGTTCATGCTGATCGTGGCGCTGATCGTCTTCTACCTGATCCTGGGGTGCTTCCTCGACGGGTTCAGCATGATCGTGATGACGCTGCCGATCGTGATGCCGATCGTGAAGGCCGCCGGCTTCGATCCGATCTGGTTCGGCGTCTTCCTCGTCCTCGTCGTCGAGATGGCGCAGATCACGCCACCCGTCGGCTTCAACCTGTTCGTGATCCAGGGGCTGACCGAGGACGGGCTGGGCTACATCGCCCGCGTCACCCTGCCGTATCTCGCCATCATGGTCCTGTTCACCATGGCGATCGCCATATTCCCCGACATTGCCCTCTGGCTTCCGCGCTACCTCAGCAGCTAGTCTGCCCTGGCGTAACGGGGGAGCTGGATGGAAGCGCGACAGGTCAAGACGGCTGCCGATGCACTCAAGATCGTCAGGCAGCGGCAACTGACGCACGTCAAGGTCGGCGTGCACGATATCGACGGTGTCCTGCGCGGCAAGTACATCCATGTCGACAAGTTCCGGTCGGCGCTCGAGGGCGGCTTCGGCTTCTGCGACGTGGTGCTGGGCTGGGACATGAACGACCAGCTCTACGACAACGTCACCTACACCGGCTGGCATACGGGCTATCCCGACGCCACCGTGCGGATCCTCCCCGAGACCTGCCGCGAGATCGCGACCGAGCCCGGCAACCTGCTCTTCCTCTGTGAGTTCGTCGGCAAGGCCGAGGAGATCTGCCCGCGCGGCACCCTGCGCCGCGTGCTGGCGCGCGCGAAGAAGCTCGGCTTCGAGGTCAAGGTCGGGTTCGAATACGAGTTCTTCGTCTTCGCCGAGACGCCGGAATCGATCCGCGAGAAGGGCTACCGCAACCTGAAGCCGATCTCGCCCGGTTTCTTCGGCTACTCGATGCTGCGCAACTCGGTCCTGTCGGACTGGTACAACGACCTCCTCGGCATGTGCGAGGCGATGGACATGGGCATCGAGGGTCTCCACACGGAGACCGGGGCCGGCGTCCTCGAAGCGGCGCTGCGGGTCGACGATGCGCTCGCCGCCACCGACAAGGCTGCTCTGTTCAAGATCTTCACCAAGGTGCTGGCGCAGAAGCAGGGCTGGCTCGCCACCTTCATGGCCAAATGGTCGAAGGACTGGCCGGGCTGCGGCGGGCACATGCACATGTCGCTGTGGAAGGGCGGCAAGCCGGTGTTCTTCGACGACAAGGCGCCGCACCGCATGAGCA
>JAGNNA010000032.1 GCA_017990895.1 Reyranella sp. | reverse complement strand
GAACTTGGGCGCCGCCGCTCGCCCCACGGTGGCGACCCCTCCGCTTTGCCCGTGAGCGGGCCCATCATGTCGTAGAAGCGGGGGGGGGGGCCTCGGTCGCCTGTGACCGAGATCACCAACTCGTAACCGAGTATCGATCCCGCTGGGATTGACCGGCTCGACCCTTCCGCCATAACGCGCCTGGCGAAGCACATGACTGCACCGCCGGTTGGTTGCAGCACAGGCGTAGGAGAACGAAATGGCCGATCCGATCGAGCTTCTGATCCAGGGACGCGCTCACGATCTGGGCGGCGGTTTCGCGGTCCGCCGGGTGCTGCCCAGCGTCAAGCGGCGCACCGTCGGGCCCTTCATCTTCCTCGATCATTTCGGTCCGATGGACGTTCCACCGGGGGGCGGCATGGAAGTGCGGCCGCATCCGCATATCGGCCTGGCCACGGTCACCTATCTTTTCGACGGCGGCATCTACCATCGCGACAGCCTGGGCTATTCGCAGGCGATCCGGCCGGGCGACGTGAACTGGATGACGGCGGGCAGCGGCATCGTCCACAGCGAGCGGACCGAGCCCGAGATGCGGGCCACCGGCTTCCGCATGCACGGCGTCCAGACCTGGGTGGCGCTGCCCAAGACGCATGAGGAGACGGCGCCGGCCTTCGAGCATGTCGAGGCCGCCCGGCTTCCCGCCTGGACCGAAGGCGGCGCTTCGCTGCGCCTCATCGTCGGCACCTATGCTGGGCGCACCGCACCGACCACGCACTTCTCGCCGATCTTCTATGTCGGGGTGGAAATGACCGCCGGTGCCGCGCTGGCGATCACCCCCGATCACGAAGAGCGCGCGATCTATCTCGCCGAGGGCATGATGGTGGTCGGCGAGAGCCAGCTCGGCGTCGGCGACCTCGCGGTCCTCGCGCCCGGCCAGACGGTCGAGGTGCTGGCGGGTCCGGAAGGGGCCAAGGCCATGCTGCTGGGCGGCGCCGCGATCGACGGCCCGCGTCACATCTGGTGGAACTTCGTCTCCTCGAGCAAGGAGCGGATCGAGAAGGCCAAGGAAGACTGGCGCGAGAAGCGCTTCGCCATGGTGGCAGGGGACCCCGAGTTCATCCCGCTGCCCGATCGGTAGGCGGCTACTTCTTCTCGACGTTCCAGAACACCGTGATGGGCGACTCGATGTTGCCCGTCACGCCCTTGCGCCGGGCCATCGGCTGCAGGAACTGGCCGAGCGGTACCGTGACGCCGCCTTCCAGGATGCGCTTCTGAACCTGCTCGGCGATCTTGAGTTGCTTCTTTGCATCTCCTTCGGCGACGAACGCCGTGCGCAGCTTCTCGATCTCCTCGTCGAGCGGCCAGCCGAACTGCGCGCGGTCGCCGCTGGCCTCGGCATAGTGGTTGTTGACCGGGTCAATCAGCAGAACCGCGGCGGCCGCCGTCATAGCGATGTTCCAGCCGCCTTCGGACACCGGCACCTTCTTGGCCCGCCGGGCGACCAGCGTCTGCCAGTCCATCGACTGCATGTCGACCTTGAAGCCGCCGCGCTCCAGGAGCGTCTTGGCGACCGGCGCGAGGTTGGTCAGGACGGCGAGGTCCGTCGACTGCAGCAGCACGATCGGCGTGCCGTCGTAGCCGGCGTCCTTGAGCATCTTCTTCGACTCGTCGAAGCGCGACTCCAGGATGCCGTCGGTGCCGGCCGCATTCTCGAGCGGGGTGCCGCAGCCGAACATGGCCTTACAGACTTTATAGTAGCGCGGATCGCCGATGACGGCCTGCAGAAAATCCTTCTGGTTGAACGCGACCATGGCGGCGCGACGGTAGCGCACGTCGTTGAACGGCGGCTGCTTCCAGTTGAAGCGCAGGATGTAGGTCGAGCCGAGCTGGTCGGGAATGACGATCTCGACGTTCTTGTCCTTCTCCAGCACCGGCAGCAGGTCGTGCGAGGGCTGCTCGATCATGTCGATCTCGCCCTGCTGCAGCGCGTTGATCGCGGTCTGCGTGTCGGGGATCGACACCCACTCGACGCGGTCGACCTTGGCGACCTTGCCGCCGGCCAGCCCTGACGGCGGCTCGGCACGGGGCTTGTAGTCGGGGTTGCGCAGGTAGACGACCTTTTCGCCGGGCTTCCATTCGTCCTTTTTGAATATGAACGGGCCCGAGCCGGTCGTGTCGGAAATCTGCTGGGTCACCGGCGTCTCGGCGACCCGCTTGGGCATGATGAAGAGGGGAACCGAGGATGGCTTGGCCAGCGTCCTCAGCATCATGCCGTACGGCTGCTTCAGGACGATCTGGAAGGTCCGGTCGTCGATGGCCTTCATCTCCTGGGTCTGCTTGCCCATGAGGCCGCCCAGCGTATCCTTGTCGGTGAAGCGCTTTATCGACGGCAGCACGTCCGCCGAGGTGACCGGCTGTCCGTCATGCCACTTCAGGCCCTCGCGCAGCTCGAAGGTCCAGGTGAGCTGATCAGGGCTCACCGTCCAGCTTTCGACCATCTGCGGCCGCGGCTCGAGCTTGGCGTCCAGAGCGAAGAGCGTGTCGTAGATCAGGTAGCCGTGGTTGCGGCCGATATAGGCGGTGGTCCAGACCGGATCGATGATCTTGAGGTCCGAGTGCATGACGGCCTTCAGCGTCTTGCTCGGCTGGGCGGAGGCAGGCGCTGCGGCGAGCAACGCCATGGCGGCAAACAGGGCACGACGCAGCATGAAGGACTCCCTTAATTGGATGCCGGAGGACTCCAGCTCGCTTCTTCGTCGAGCGGATAGACGGGCCTCGGCAGTTTGGTCCAAGTGAAGTTCGCCAGCACTGGCGACGTCAAGCCCGGACAATCGACTTCGTAGATCTGCTCCGGCTTGAAGAATTCGTCGAAGCCGCCGCGGAAGTGGCCGCGGCTCTTCACGACCACCGTGCGGGCCTCGGCAATGTCCAGGCCAAACATCTCGAACTGGCGCGGGTCCATGCACTGGCAGCGGATGCTGATGACCACGATCAGGATGCCGCCGAGATCGAGCAGCGCCGACGGGCCCATGTCGGCCGAGACGTTCTTCAGCACGCCGCGGCGTCCGACATACTGGCCGTCGGACAGCTTCACGACCTTGGCTTCGCAATCGAAGGGCAGGGAGAATTCCTGGTGCTCCTGCGTGTTGAAGGAGGCGTTGAAGATCGCGCCTTCGCCCAGCTCGTGTGCCTTGGCGGCGAGCGCCGCATCGTTGAACACGCCGAAGTAGACGCCCTGCGCCCGCGCCCCCTTGAGCGCGCGCAACAGATAGGTCGTGTTGCCACGCCCGCCACCGCCGGGATTGTCGGCGACGTCGGCCAGGATGATCGGCTTGCGGCGCTTGTCGCGGCCGATGGCGGAGGCGAGCTGGACCGCATCCGCCAGGGTCATCATCTCCCGCTTGAAACGCTCCCTCGTTCCCCAGGCGCGCTGGGCGATGTCGAGCGCGAGGTCCGCCGCGGCCTTGCGGTTGCCGTTGCGCGCCGTGACGACGGCGGTGAGGCCGTTCTTGGGACTGTCGCTGTAGGCGAAACCCGCCATCACGGAGACGTTGAGGATGTCCCCGCCGACTTTGGTTTGCCCGTAGTTGACGAGGTCGGCGTAGGGACCGCGTGCGGTCAGCAGCGCGATCTGCGGCGGTACCAGCGGGATCTTGACCATCTCGACCGCCGTGCGCGTGCCGGCCAGCAGCTCGCGCATGTGCTTCGCCGCCTCGACGCCGCGCTCGTAGATGTCGATATGCGGGTTTTCGAGATAGCCCACGAAGACGCTGAGATTGTCGGTCATGCGGCGCGAGACGTTGGCATGCAGGTCGAACACGGAGACGATGGGCACGTCGGGGCCGGCGACGCGGCGCAGCATCTCGAACAGGTCGCCGTCGGGATCGTCCGTGCCCTCGGCCAGGGCTGCGCCATGGCAGGAGACGAAGATCGCATCGACCGGCAGGACGGACTTCAGGCCGGCCTCGATCTCGGCGAGATAGGCCTTGAAGAACTGCTCCTCGACCGGGCCGCCGGGCTGCGCCAGCGACACGCGCAGCGGCACCGGCGTCCAGTTGCCCGTACGATCCATCTCGTCGAAGAAACCCGGCAGGTCGGGCATGGTGATCGACTTGCCCGAGCGCGCCTCGCTCACGATGCGGTTGCCGCGAATATCGACGTCGTGTTCGAAATCCTCCGCCGTCGTCACCGGTGCGAACCGGTTGCACTCGATGGCGAAGCCGAGAACGGCGATGCGCGGATTGTCCTGGGACACAGATACCTCCTAGTGCCGTCGCGCGAGGAACGCGTCGACCAGCGCGTTGAATCTACTGGCCTGCTCGAAATATGGCGAGTGACCGGCGGCCCCAATGATCTCGGCCTCGCCGCAGGGCAGGCTTGCCGCGATGGCACTTGCCAGGAACGGCGGAAAGACGACGTCCTCGCCGCCGGCGATCAGCAGCGTCGGCACGCGGAACGTCTCGAGGTCGGCCAGAGTCCGTGTCGCGGTGCGGCGCAGGCCGGCGCGCAGCTTCTCCTTGTCGAGGGTACCCGCCATCTCGTCGATGCTGCGATAGAGGAGATGCAGGGCGGGGAAGCGCTCGGCCGCGCGTTCACCCATCGCGGGGTGGATGCCACGAGCCATGCCGGCCGCAAGGGTCGCTTCGGCCTTGGCGAGCCAGCCGTCGTAGGCGTTACCGCCCGACGGATCGGCGCCGCGCCGGTCGAGCGTGCCCGAGGTCGAGCTCATCACCAGCGCCTTAACGCGATCCTGATGGGCCAGCGCGTATTCCAGCATCGTCCAGCCGCCCATCGATTGCGCGACAAGGTGCACGTCGGCGAAGCCCAGATGTTCGATGAGGGCGGCGAGATCGCCGGCATAGTCGGCGGGATCGACTCCGTTCGCGACCGGGTCGGAGGGCGCGAAGCCGCGATGGGCGAAAGTTACGCAGGTGTAGCGCGGCGCGAAGTGGGCTACCTGCTGCCACCAGCTCAGGTGATTGCCGCCCAGCCCGTGCGCGAACAGCAGCGCGGGTCCGCTGCCCGCGACCTCGTAATAGAGATTGCCGAATGGACGCTTCAGCCGACCGACGGTGCGGGACGGCGCGGCGTAGGAACTCATGCGGAGCGGCTCCTCTCAGAAGAGGATCAGCCTAGAGCCCACGATGCCGAGCGACCAGCGTCCCTGCCGCGAAGACGAAATTCGCTTTCGAAGGGCGAGCCTTCGTCAGACGGGGGGCTCGGTCTCGAACGCGTCGAGGTCGGTCGTGAGATCCGTGAACTGGCTGCCGAACTGGCCGATGATGTCTTGGGCGAGCGTCTCCGGTGAGCTGGCTTCGAGCCGCGCGACCGGCCGTGGCTGGCCGAACAGGAAGACCTCGCGCCCGCGTACGCCCAGCACCTGTCCACTGATCGCCTTGCCGGCCGGCGAACACAGCGCCGTCACAAGGGTGGCGACATAGTGCACGCTGAACTTCAGGGAGTGTTCGTTGTCGGCTTCCTGCGTCTTGTCCGTTGACTCAAGGGTGTCGGTGACTCTTGTGTGCGCAAACGGCGCCACGGCATTGGCGGTGATCCGCGCTGGCGCGAGGTCCATCGCCGTGACGCGGGTCAGCCCGAACAGTCCGGCCTTGGCGCTGGCATAGGCGGCCTGGCCCAGGTTGCCGTAGAGGCCCGCCGAGGAGACGATGTTGACGATGCGGCCCCAGTCGTAGCCGTCCCTGCCGCCACGTGCCGACCTATCCTGCTCGCGCATGACGGCGGATGCCGCGTTGATCAGATAGAAGGCTGCGGAGAGATTGGTCCGGATCACGGCATCCCAGTCGGCTGGATCGGCGTGGAAGACGGGGGCGTCGCGCCGGATGGCGGCGTTGTTCACGACGATGTCGATGCCGCCGAACGTCTTCACCGCGAGGTCGACGAGCTGCCTCGCCACGCCGGGCGAGGCGACGCTTTCGGTGAAGGCGAGAGCCTTCCTGGCGCCTGCCTTGTCGTTCAGATCCTTGGCGGTGGCGCGCGCCACCTCCGGGTCGCCGCTGTCTCCCGCGATCGAGGTTCCATTGTCGGCGACGACGACCTGCGCGCCCACCGCGACCAGCGACCGGGCGATGGCCCGGCCGATGCCACGGCCACCACCGGTCACGATGGCGACCCTTCCCTGCAGAAGATCGCTCATTGATCCGCGCCCGTTTTCTTTCCCGCGCTCGCCATCTCGGCGGCGGTGTAGAAAGCGTCGGCGTGGATATCGATGCGGCGCATGCCGCGCTGTTCCAGCAGCAGGGTCGCGGCCTCGACCATGACCGGCGGGCCGGCGAGATAGGCCTTGCAGCCATCGACCTCGTCGAAATCCTGAGCCACGGCCTCGTGCACCAGCCCCTGGCGCCGGCTCGAATCGCCGTCTTCGCTCAGCACCGGAATGAAGTGCAGGTTCTTGTGCTTCTCCGCCAGCGCCGCGAAGTGGTCGTGGAGATAGAGGTCGCGTTCGCCGCGGACGCCGAAATAGAAGTAGATGTGCTGCGGCAGTGCCTTCTGCAGCGCGCGCTCGACGATCGACTTGATCGGGGCCATGCCCGAACCGCCGGCCACGGCGATGATCGGACTGCGATGGCTCTCACGCAGGTAGGAGGCGCCGAACGGTCCCTCGACCCGTACGCCGTCGCCGACTTTCAGCTTCTCCCACACATGGGCGCTGGTGGCACCTCCCGCCGTGCGGCGGATATGGAATTCGAGGACCGGATCGCCCGGCACGTTGGCCATCGAATAGTCGCGCGGCGGACAACCCTCGAAGGTCACCGAGGCGAACTGGCCGGCTGAGAAGTCGAAGGGGCCGCCCGAGACGATCTCCAGGCGGATGCGCTTGATGTCGTGCGTGGCGTCGTCGAGGGCCACGACCTTGCAGCCGAGAAGCCGCCGTGGGTGAACGATCAGGTCGTCCTCCTCCAGCCACGCGACTTCGCACGCGGCCCTTGGCACGGCACGGCAGGCCAGGATCAGGCCGCGCGCCTTCTCCTCGTCGGAGAGCGCGAACTCGGAGTAGCCCTTCATCGTCACTTCGCCCTTCACGAGAAGCGACTTGCAGGCACCGCAGTTTCCGGACTGACAGCCGAATGGAAACGAGATGCCGGCGTCGAGCGCGGCGTCCAGGATGGTGGTGCGGGCCGGCACGTCGATCGTGCGGTCGGCGGAGGCGATGCGAACTTTGAAACTCATCTGGTGCGGCGGCGAATGGGTCTGCTCCCGAAACAGTCCGCGTCTAGCGCTCCGGCGACGGGCCGTCCACCTGCCAAGCTCCTCCGGCCGGTCCTTTCGACCGCCGAAACCCCACCCCTGATCAATCTGCTGGAAAAGGTGCGGGCGTTCGCCCGTCCGCTATAGTCCCGGCCCCATGAGCTCAGCCCATCCGGACTTCCAGAACTTCCCCAAGGATCTCATGCACGATTCGGAGATGCTCCAGATCCTGCGTGCCAACCCGCCCGAGGCGTTGAAGACGCTGAACGGCGAACTGCTCGATATCGATTCGACGCGCGGCTATGCGCGGTTCCGCTTCGAGGTGGTGCCGGCCTTCTGCCATTCGCAGGGCCGTGTGTGCCAGGGCGGGTTCCTGACCGGCATGGTCGATACCGCCATGGCCAACGCCGCCATCGTGAAGGGCAAGCTCGGCGTCGCCGTGCCGACCCTCGAACTCAAGATCAGCTTCTTCGAGGCGATGGGCCCCGGCATCGTCTATGCCGAAGGCCGCGTGATGCGCTGGGGCGGCTCGGTCGGCTTCCTCGACGGCGATCTCAAGGACGAGAAGGGCCGCCTGATCGTCCACTCGACTTCGACCATCAAGATCGTGCGACCGAAGGTGAAGGCTTAGCCTTGGAGCGCGCCACTCCAGTGGCGCTCATGATCTTCGCGAACAACACCGAGGAAGAGCGCCACTGGAGTGGCGCGCTCCCCGCTATGAGCTCTTGAAACGCGCGTTCCAGTGCTCAGCGATCTGGCGGCGGGTGGCGAACCAGGCGCCGCCTCTCTGCTTCATGTGCGCCACGATGCGGTCGAGGGCGGCGATGCGGCCGGGGCGGCCGATCATGCGCAGGTGCAGGCCGATCGACATCATCTTTGGCGAGCGCTCACCCTCGGCCCACAGCGCGTCGAAAGCATCGCTCGTGTAATCGGCGAAGTCGCGCGCCGACACGAAGCGATGGAAGCCCTGGTGATAGTGCATGTCGTTGGTGTCGAAGCTGTAGGGCAGCACGAGATGCCGTTTGCCCGCGACCTCGACATGGAAGGGCAAATCGTCGGAATAGTCGTCGCTGTCGTAGAGGAAGCCGCCTTCCTCGACGAGCAGGCGGCGCGTGTTGGGCGAGGGCGTGGAGCGGGTGTGCCAGCCGACGGGACGCGTGCCGGCAATCTCGGTCAGCGCCTTGACGGTGCGGGCGATGATCTCGCGCTCCTTGGCCTCCTCCATGTGCGCATGCTTTTCCCAGCGCCAGCCATGGCAGGAGATTTCATGGCCGCGTGCCACGGCGTCGTGGATCAGCCAGGGCGAGAGTTCCGCGGCGAGACCGCAGGTGCTGACCGTGGCCGGAACGCCCAGCCGTTCGAGTGAATCGGCGATTCGCCACCACGCAGCCTTGGTGCCGTACTCGAAGTGCGACTCCATGCACCGGTCGGGGACGCCCACGACCTCGTCGGTGACCTCGTAGACCTTCTCGTTGTGGGCGTCGCCCGCCGACAACGACATCTCCGCGCCTTCCTCAAAATTGATGACGAAGGATACGGCGACCCGCGCGCCGCCGGGCCATTTCGGATCGGGCGGCGTGCGGCCGTAGCCCTTGAGGTCGCGCATCGCGGTCACGAGTCCCGATGGGCGATGATGTCGGCCAGGGGGCCGGCAAGGCCCTTGGAGTCCTTGGCGGCGGGCCGACGATAGGTGCCCTGGGTCGCCTTGCGCGGATTGAGTCGCACGAGACCCTCGGCCATCGCCACGGCGGCCTGGATGCCGTCGACCAGCGGCACCGGCACACGGTCCCGGATCGTGTTGGCGAGACCCGCCAGCGGGGCGCCGGCCAGGATGACGACGTCGGCGCCGTCGTTCTTCATCGTGCCCAGCGCCAGGTCGATCAGCACCTGTTCCTTTTCGTGCTGCACGTCGTCGATCGAGCGGAAGCCTTCGTCGGGCGTGCGGATGGCAGCGCAGCGGCCGGACATGCCGTGCCAGTCGACGATCTCGGCGAACCAGGGTTCGAGCGCCTTGGCGAAGCTCACGATCGCGAACTTGCGGCCGAGCGTGCAGGCGACCAGCATCGCCGCTTCCGCCATGCCCACGACCGGGAAGTCGAACAGCTCGCGCGCGCCGCCGAGGCCAGGATCACCGAAGGCGGCGACGATGGCGGCATCGAAGGTGCCGCGCCGCTCGGCCAGCATCTCGAGCATCATGGCGCTGCCGATCGCGGCCTCGGCACGCGTGGCGATGTAGGGCACGCCGCGCGGCGCGGTCATGGGCTGCAGCTCGGTGCCGGGGCTGGCGACCAGTTTGCCGGAAGCGACGAGACGGTCGGTCACGCCGGTGGACGTATTGGGATTGGCGACGAGGATTTTCATGGGGCCATTCTTAGAAGTCGGCGAGCTTGCGCAAGCCCACGAGCCGGTCGCCGATCACCAGCGCCACGATGGCCAGCAGCACGAGGCCGGCAGAGATGGCGGCGATGGTCGGATCGGGCCGCTCCTCGACATACTGCAGCATCTGGATGGGCAGCGTCTTGGTCCAGGCATCGGTGAAGAACATCGAGATCGGATAATTGTCCATCGAGGCCAGGAAGGCGAACATGCCCGAGGTCAGGAAGGCCGGTGCGAGCGACGGCACCAGCACCCGCGTGAGCGCCGCCGGATAGGAGCAGCCCAGCGTGCGGGCGGCGTCGATCAGCGAGAAGTCGAACAGCGAGAGCGCGCCGACGACGGTGCGCACGATGTAGGGCAGGGTGATGACCACATGCGCGACCAGCAGGCTGGCATAGACGTCGCGCAGCCCCATCGCCTTGAAGCCCTGCAGCATGGCGATGCCGATCACGAGGCCCGGCAGCATCAGAGGCGACACGAGGAAGGTCGAGATCGTCTCGCGGCCGGGAAAGCGGCCGCGCACGAGGGCGATGGCGCACAGGGTCCCGAGGATCATGGCGACGGCGGTCGAGACGGCGGCGATCTGCAGCGACACCAAGAGCGCCGGCAACAGCCCGCGCATGCCGGCCAGCCGCTCGTACCAGCGCAGCGACCAGTCGGGCGGCGGCAGGGTGAAGACCGTTGAGGAGCCGAACGACACCGCGATGGTGACGATGAGCGGCGTCATCAGGAAGACGACGGTGAAGCCCGCGATGGCCCAGACGAAATACTGCGTGGCGCGCTCGACGGCGGTCATGCCTGGCTGCCTCCGATGCGGCGCGCCAGCCAGGTCGAGCTGACGACGATGGAGACGGCCAGGACCAGCAGGATGACGGCGGTGGTGGAGCCGAGTTGCTCGTTGCGCATCAGCAGGAAGGAGCGGCCGGTGAGGGTGGCGAGCGTCTGGAAGCGGTCGCCGATCAGCAGCGACGGGATGACGAACATCGAGACGCTCATCGAGAAGACGAAGGCGACGCCCGAGACGATGCCCGGCAGGGTGAGCGGCAGGGTGACGTGGGTGAAGCGGTAGAGCGGCGTGGCGCCCAGGGTCGCGCCGGCCTCGCTGAGGCGCGGATCGATCAGCTTCACCACCGAGTAAATCGGCAGGATCATGAAGGGCAGGAAGATGTTGGCGGCACCCAGCACCAGCCCGGTCTCGGTAAAGAGCAGCCGCTGCGGCTCGTCCCAGAGTCCCAGTCCGACGAGAGTCTGCGAGACGATGCCGTCGCGGCGCAGCACGATCTGCCAAGCGAAGGCCTTGACGACGGCGCCGACCGAGAGCGGCAGGATGATCGAGACCAGCATCACGATCTGCAGGACCGCGCCGGCCCGCGCCAGCGCGAAGGCGGCGGGATAGCCGATCGCGAAGCAGACGACTGTGACCCAGGCGGCGACCCGCAGCGTGTTGCCGACGATCCTCCAGTTGAAGGGATCGCTCAGGAAGGAAACGTAGGGCTGGATCGTGAGCCCGCCCGGTCCGGTCAGGCTCTTCATGAAAAGCCAGAGGAGAGGGAAAGCGTAGACGACGAGCAGGTATATGACCGCCGGCGCCGCGAGCAGGGCGACGGGATCCCGCCAGGGCGAGGGCGCGCTCTTCGTCGTCATGGCGCCGGATAGATCAGCGTGTCGGCGACGGCCCAGCCCAGCCGCATCTCGGTGCCGGGGGGCGGCAATCCATCGGAGAGATCTGCCGTTTCGACCATGAGATGGTCGCCGTCCTTCGCCTCGAAATGAAGCTGAACCTTCGAGCCCTGGAACACCGCATCCCGCAGGCGGGCGACCAGCGCATAGTCGCCTGGTGCGTTCACCTTGATCCGTTCGGGCCGCACCGCGAGTACGACCGAAGCGCCGACCACGAAGCTGCCGGGGGCGCGCAGCGGGCCGTAGGCCGTATCGACGGTGACGTGGCCGTAATCCTGGCCGACGACCGTTCCGGCGAGGCGAGAGGAGAGGCCCACGAACTCGAGCACGAAGGCGGTTGCGGGCGAACGGTAGATCGTGGCCGGCACGGCAAGCTGCTCGATGGCGCCCTTGTTCATCACCGCGATGCGGTCGGACATGGTGAGCGCCTCGTCCTGGTCGTGCGTCACGAACACGGCAGTGATGCCGAGCTCACGCAGTAGGCGCCGCAGCTCGATCTGCATGTTCTCGCGCAGCTTGCGGTCGAGGGCGGAGAAGGGCTCGTCGAGCAGCAGGAGCTTCGGCTTCACCGCCAGCGCGCGCGCCACCGCGACCCGCTGCTGCTGGCCGCCCGACAACGCGCGCACAGACCGGTCGGCAAAGTCGGTGAGATGGACCAGCGACAGGAAGCGCCGCACCGTTGGACCGATCTCGCCCGCGGGATGCTTCCGCGCCTTGAGGCCGAACGCGATGTTCTCGGCGACCGTCAGGTGCGGGAAGAGCGCATAATTCTGGAAGACGACGCCGACGTCGCGCCGGTGCGGCGGCCGCGACCCGATCTCCTCGCCGTCGAGCCGGATGGCGCCGCGGTCGGCGGCCAGCAGGCCGGCGACGATGCGCAGCAGGGTGGTCTTGCCGCAGCCCGAGGGCCCGAGCAGCGAGATGAACTCGCCGGCGGCGACCTTGAGGTCGACACCACCGAGCACGGTGACGCCGCCGAAGGCCTTTTCGGCACCGGCGACGTCCAGGAAGGAATCGGAGGTCACGTGGCGGCTGCGCGACTACATCGCCATGTCGCGGTCCCAGCGCTTCACCCAGTCGGCGCGATTGTCGGCGACGAACTTCCAGTCGATGCCGAACATGGTCGCATTGGTCGGCGCGCCGGCCGGCACGGGCGTGTCCTTGTTGGTCGGCAGCGAGTAGGTGGCGGCCGAGAGCTTGGCCTGTACCTCCGGTCCGATCATCTCGTTGATGTAGCCGGCGGCCAACTCGGGCTGCGGCCCGCCCTTCACCAGGGCGACGCCCGACGGCATGGCGAAGATGCCTTCCTTCGGCACGGCGATCTCGACCGGCGCGCCGGCCGCCTTGCGCTCCAGCGCCACCTGCGAGATCGCGCTGGAGATCATGAAGCCCTCGCCCTGTTCCAGCAGATTGTAGGCCTGAGGCATCTGCGTGTAGGCGGTCAGCAGGTTGGACTTGATGGTCACCAGTTTCTTGAAGCCGGCATCGATGTCCTTCTGCGCCTCGGGCATGGGCTTCCCGGTGGCGAGGAAGGCCGCCATGAATAGGTTGGCGAGGCCTTCCGTGTTCTGCAGCGACGGCAGGATCACGCGCCCCTTGTACTTCGGGTCGTAGGCGTCGGCCCAGGAGGTCGGCGCAGTCTTCATGGCCTTGGGATTGTAGGCGATGCCAAGCCAGGGCTGGAGGTAGTTGCACCACATCCCGTCCATGTGGACGGTGCCCGGCTTCAGCATGGCGAGGTTGGGAACCTTGGCGGCGGTCAGCGGATCGAGCAGTCCTTCGGCGACGGCTGGGATCATGACCGGATCGTCCATCATGACGACCGACAGATACTGCTTGTCCTTGTTCTTCTGCATCTTCTCGAGGTTGACCAGGGAGCGCGAGCCCTCGAACACGACCTTGCAGGAGAACTTCTTCTCGACCACGGGCGCGATGATGGTCTCGACGAAGTTCTTGTGGCTGGCTGCTCCGCCGACCACCAGTTCCTTCCCCTGGGCGCGAAGGATGCGCGGCGCCGCCAGGGCCGCGGTGGCAGCGCCCGCGGCTGCGAGGACTGTGCGGCGGTTGATGACGGCGATCTTTGACTTGTTCATAGGCAATTCCCTCTGCTCGGAGCAGGGGAAGCAAGGACCGTGCCTAGTGCGCGCTGCGCGCTCCGGTCGAGACGACGGAGCTACTGCCCCTTGAGCCGCGCCACTTCCTCCTCCAGTTCCTTGATGCGCCGGGCCAGCTGGTCGACGGCCGGGGCGATCTCGGCCTCGGTGTAGCGAGGGACGATGTGCTGGCGGCAGTTGATGTCCCAGGCCTCGATCGTGAAGGCGATCGCCCGCTGCGGACGGGCGCGATAGGCCGGGTCGACAAGGCGTTCCATCAGCTCGAGGTCGCCTTCGACGATCCGAGCCCGGCCCCACAGTTTCAGCCGCTGCTGTGTCGCGAAGTGCAGGACGAAGATGTGGGCGTGGTCGTTTTCCCGGAGGTGGCCCAGCGTGATGTACTGCTGGTTGCCCGCGAAGTCGGCAAAGGCCAGCGTATGCGTGCCAATCGGTTTCAGGAATCCGGGCGGCCCGCCGCGATGCTGGATGTAGGGGCGGCCGTCGGCGCTCGCCGTCGCCAGGAAGAAGGTGTCGATGACGCCGAGGAAGCGCCGGAGATCGTCGGTGATCTCCGTATTCCACGTCCGGCCCTCGAACCGGGCGCGCGACCCGAGACGTGTCTGCTCCGCCTTCACCGCGGGCGAGAACATCACGTCTTCGGGATCGCTCATCCCAGCCGCTCCATCGTTACCCCAGCTTCTTGCCGAGCTCGCCGGCGATTTCCTGGATGAACTGCCAAGCCACGCGGCCCGAGCGCGATCCGCGCGTGATCGACCACTCGACCGCTCGCTTGCGCAGATCGTCCTTCGGGATGTCGAGGCCGTAGAACTCGCAATAGCCCTCGATCATCGTGAAGAACGTGTCCTGGTCGGCATTGTGGAAGCCGAGCCACAGGCCGAACCGGTCTGACAGCGAGACCTTCTCCTCGACGGCCTCGGACGGGTTGATGGCCGTCGAGCGCTCGTTCTCGATCATGTCGCGCGGCATCAGGTGGCGGCGGTTGGAGGTCGCGTAGAACACGACGTTCTCCGGACGGCCTTCGATACCGCCGTCGAGCACGGCCTTCAGCGACTTATAGGCAGCATCCTGGCCGTCGAAGGACAGGTCGTCGCAGAACACGATGAAGCGGCGCTGCGAATCGCGGATCATGGTGAGGAGGGCGGGCAGGGACGGAATGTCCTCGCGATGGATCTCGACCAAAGCGAGCGGTCCCGGCGGGCCGCCCATCTCGCGGTTCACGTGGGCATGGACGGCTTTCACGATCGAACTCTTGCCGGCACCGCGCGAGCCCCAGAGCAGCGCATTGTTGGCCGGCAGGCCCTTCGCGAAGCGCCGCGTGTTCTCGACCAGCGTCTCCTTCTGGCGGTCGATGCCCACCAGCAGGTCGATGTTCACGCGATTGACCTTGGAGACCGCTTCGAGGCGGTGACCGGCGGCGTGCCAGACATAGGCCTCCGCCCCGTTGATGTCCGCGCCGGGAGGCGTGGGAGGCGCCAGACGGTCGAGCGCTGCCGCAATGCGTGAAATAGTGGCTTTAAGGTCTTGATCCATCGTCGCCGGCCGCTGAAAAGGGGGGCGACCATATCTCCCCCCGCTTACATTGCAAAGCGGGGCGGGGCCGCTATAGTCCGCGCGCTTTTTCGACGGCCGGAAGAATCGGGAGCAGAAGATGTTCATTTCGCAGGCGTGGGCGCAGGGTGCAGGCGGTGGCGGCGGGGATTTCCTCGTCCAGCTCTTCCCGCTGATCCTCATCTTCGTCGTCTTCTACTTCCTGCTGATCCGTCCGCAGCAGGCCAAGGTGCGCGCCCAGCGCGAGATGCTGGCCGGGGTGAAGCGCGGCGACCGCGTCGTCACCGGCGGCGGCATCATCGGCCTGGTGACCAAGGTGATCTCCGACAACGAGGTCCAGGTGGAACTTGCCGATGGCGTGCGGGTTCGCATCATCAAGCAGACCATCACCGACATCCTGACGCGCGGCGAATCGGTGCGCGGCCCGAAGGAGAGCAGCGAAGAGGACGACAAGCCCATGCTGCCGCCGCCGGCCCCCGCGCCGGAGCGCAAGAGCCTGCTGGGCAGCCTGTTCGGCGGCGGCAAGAAGTAACGGCCGCAGAAGGGCTTAGGTCGGGATGCTCAATCTTCCGCGCTGGCAGACCATCGTCATTGCCGGCATCACGCTGCTGTCGGCGCTGTTCGCCTTGCCGAACCTGCTGCCGGCCAGCGTGCTCCAGCACCTGCCGCAATGGTATGCGACCAGCCGGATCAATCTCGGCCTCGACCTGCGCGGCGGCGCCCACTTCCTGCTGGAAGCCGACCTGCGCTCGGTGCTGACCGAGCGCCTGACCAACCTTTCGGACGCGGTGCGCGGCGAGCTTCGCAAGCAGCAGGTGCCGTTCCGGGACGTGACGGTGGAAGCCGGCAAGAACCTGGTGGTCACCCTGCGCGACGAGGCAAACCGCTCCAAGGCCCTCGAGGCGATCCGCGCGGTCGATCCGGCGCTGGCCTTGTCTGGTAGCGGCGACACGATCCGGGTGGCCTATTCCGACCAGGAGCTGGCGAAGCGCAAGAAGGAAGTGATCGACCAGTCGATCGAGATCCTGCGCCGCCGCGTCGACGAGACCGGCACGCTCGAGCCCACGATCACGCGCCAGGGCGACGAGCGCATCCTGCTGCAGGTGCCGGGCATCAAGGACACCAGCGACCTCAAGCGCAAGATCAACCAGACGGCCAAGCTGACCTTCCATCTGGTCAACGAGGACGTGGCCGCGACCGGCCAGAACATCCCGCAGACCGTGCCGCCGACCACCTTCCTGGTGCCGACACGCGAGGGCATGCAGGAGCTGCGCCGCACCAATCCCAAGGCCTGGGACGACATCCAGGCCGCCAATCCGCGCCTGTCGCCGGAGCAGATCTGCCGCCGCTACCAGCCGCAGTGCCTGCCGGTTCTGAAGCGCATCGTCGTCGGCGGCGAGGACCTCGACGATTCGAAGGCGACCTTCGAGCAGCAGCAGGGCGGCCGGCCGATCATCAGCTTCACCTTCAACTCGGCCGGCGGCCGCGCCTTCTGCGCCGCCACCCGCGCCAACATCGGCAAGCGGCTGGCGATCCAGCTCGACGGCGAGATCATCAGCGCCCCGGTCGTGCAGAGCGCGATCTGCGGCGGCAGCGGCATCATCACCGGAAGCTTCACGACCCAGCAGACGCAGGAGCAGTCGCTGCTGTTGCGCTCGGGTGCTCTGCCCGCGACGCTCACCATCATCCAGGAGAGCACCGTCGGCGCCGATCTCGGTGCGGACGCCATCCAGGCGGGAACCGTCGCGGCGCTGGTCGGAACGGCGCTGGTCGCCATCTTCATGTTCGTGGCCTATGGACCGGTGTTCGGCGGCTTCGCCAACCTGGCCATGCTGGTGAACCTCCTGATGGTCTTCGCCGGCATGTCGATTCTGGGCGCCTCGCTGACCCTGCCGGGCATCGCGGGCCTCGTCCTGACGGCGGGTCTCGCGGTCGATGCCAACGTGCTGATCTATGAACGCGTGCGCGAGGAAAAGGCGCTGGGCCGCTCCCCCTTCAGCGCGCTGGCCACGGGTTACGAGAAGGCGATGTCGGCGATCATCGACGCCAATCTCACGACCCTTATCGCCGGCGTCCTGTTGTTCGGCTTCGGTTCCGGGCCGATCCGCGGCTTCGCGACGACGCTGACGCTCGGCATCATCACTTCGATGTTCAGCTCGACGATCTTCACGCGCATGCTGCTGGCGGTCTGGGTGCGCTGGCGCCGTCCTGCCGAACTCGTGATCTGAGGCGCAGCCATGTGGAAGCCTGTCCGCCTTTTCGCCTTCAAGAGGAAATTCGACTTCCTCGGCCAGCGCCGCGCCGCGCTGATCATCTCGACCCTGATCAACATCGTGTCGATCGTCGGCGTCCTGACCATCGGCCTCAACTTCGGCATCGACTTCAAGGGCGGCATCGCCATCCAGGCCAAGGCCAAGGACGGCACGGCCGAGCTCGACCAGTTGCGCACCATCGTGGGCAACCTCGGCGTCGGAGAGGTTTCGCTGCAGGAATTCGGCGATCCCAGCACGGTCCTGATCCGGGTCCAGCGCCAGGAGGGCGACAACCAGTGCGTCGCCGGCGCGCAGCGCGTGATGCAGAAGACTGCCGGCCAGGGCTGGCAGGTTAAACCCGGCGCTGCCGGAACGGGCGATGTCGAATTCACCTCGCCATCCGCGCTCGATGCCGCCAACTGGCGAGATTCGGTCAGCCGCGCAGGTCTCACGCTGCAGGAGCGCCAGCTGCCGCGCGGTTCGACCAACACGGCCAAGATCGACATGTCGGTCGAGCAGCGCGCCGAATGGTGCCAGCAGGTCGCGATCAAGCTGGTCGAGGATGCGATCGGCAGCAACTACGAGCTGCGCGGCACCGAGTCCGTCGGACCCAAGATCGGCGACGAACTGATGCGAAGCGGTATCTGGGCCGTGATCGCCACCATGGTCGCCATCGCCATCTACGTCTGGGTGCGCTTCGAGTGGCAGTTCGCGATCGGCGCGCTGATCGCGATGCTGCATGACGTCATCTCGACCATCGGCATCTTCGTTCTGTTCCAGCTCGACTTCAGCCTGACGGCGCTCGCGGCGGTACTGACGATCGCCGGCTACTCGATCAACGACACCGTCGTGATCTTCGACCGCGTGCGCGAGAACATGCGCCGCTACAAGAAGATGCCGCTGATCGACTTGCTCAACCACAGCATTAACGAGACCCTCTCGCGCACGTTGATGACTTCGGCCACGGTTTTTGTGGCAGTCCTTGCCCTTGTCCTGTTCGGGGGGCCTGTCCTGCACAGCTTCTCGGTGGCCATGCTGTGGGGCGTCATCGTCGGCACCTACTCCTCGGTCTGGGTCGCCTGCGCCGGCCTGGTCTGGCTCGGCCTGCGCGCCGACCAGCTGCGGCCAGCCGAAGACAAGGCAGACAAGGGCGGCGACACGGAGAAGGCGGGGGCGTGAAGCCACCGGCCCCGGGACCCGCCGACAAGACCCTGCCGACGCCTGACGCGGCACAGGTCCAGTACATCCGCAGCTATGGTTCCGGTCGCTTCATGATCAGCGACCGTGAATGGCAGTCGCCGGTCCTGGTGACGCCGAGCACCACCCATCCCTGGGCGATCACGCGGGCCCAAGATCTCACCGTCGAGAGCCTGGCGCCGTTGCGTGGGGCGGCAGTGCCGACGGAGATTCTCGTCCTGGGCTGCGGCGCGCGTGCCGTGTTCGTTCCGCCCGATCTGCGGGCGGCCCTGAAGGCTGCCGGCATGGGCCTCGAGGTGGTCGACACGGGCTCGGCCTGCCGCATCTACAACGTCCTGCTGGCCGAGAGCCGGCGGGTGGCGGCGGCCCTCATTCCGCTGTAGCCCCGTCGCTCAACCGCCTCCCCATTCAGATGGGGAGGTGTCGACGCCTTGCGTCGACGGAGGGGGCATGAGGCCTTCCCGTGGTCGCTCTTCCTTCGGCGCTCCCGGACATTGCCCAAGGCAATGTCCTGCCGCTTCCCGGGCCGAGCTCCGCTCGGCCCATTCAGATCGGGGCGTTCTGCTGGGCCACCATGCAATAGAGCATGCCGATCGAGAACATGGTGTTGAAGCGGCTGGCATAGAGCGCCTTCGTCGCCGCAGCGGCCTTCTCTTCCGCCGTGGCTTCGACGAGGCCCAGGACCTTCTGCTGGCTCGGCCAGATGATGAACCAGACGTTGAAAGCCATGGTCAACGCCATCCACATGCCGACGCCGATCATGACGAAGCCCGGACGCAGGGTCAGCGCCTCGACGATGTACTTGTTCATCGCGGCCAGCAGCAGCCCGGTGACGACTGTGGCAATGGCGGCGTAGCGGAACCACCACAGCACGGTCGGCGTGATGAACCGGGTGATGGCCGTGCGACTCTCGGCGGGCTGAATCTTCGGCATGGTGGGCACCTGCACGAAGTTCAGGTACCAGAGCAGCCCTACCCACATGATGCCGCAAACCACGTGCAGCCACCGCATGATGACCGTCCCATAGGCATGGTCGACCTTGATCGGCTGTCCGGTCACGACGCCGGCCCCGACGACGATCAGGACCAGCAGTACGATGCCTGCGGAAACGGTTCGTCCCAGCGAGGTAAACAAGCCACCCATGTCGAGCCTCGCCCTTTATGTTATTGAAAAGACTTGTAAATCCATGATCGTCACATCCTAGTCCCAACGCCTTCTGCGTACAACTGTCGCACCGTCCCGGTTTGAAGTCCGATGCCCGATTCGCCGCCCCACGCCCATCGCGCCGCCGACACGTCGCACCGCTACGTGCTCGACCTGGTGCGGGATGCCGACCGGGAGCGCTTCCTCGGCGCCCTGTTTGCACCGGAGCCGCAGCGCAGCGGGCTTCTGGCGTTGCTCGCTTTCGATCACGAACTGGCCCGCAGCCGGAGCGTCACCAAGGAACCGATGCTGGCCCGCATCCGCCTCGAATGGTGGCGCGAGGCCATGGCGGAAGCCGCCGGGAGCGGCAAACCCCGCGCGCAGCCCATCGTCGAGGTGCTCGTGGAGACGATCCGCCGGCATGGGCTCGCACTCGAAGGCATGGTCGATCTGATCGACGCGCGCGAGGAAGAGATCGAGGGACCGCTCGACGTCATGCGCGCCGGCCATGCGCTGGCCGACCTGGAACTCGCCGTCCTGGGGGTCGAGGACGCGGCGTCCCGGCAGGCGGCCCATGCGATCGGCGCGGCCTGGCTGATGGGCGAAGGCCCCGAGCGGGATCAGCTCGTGGACGACGCGCGGGCGCTGCGCCGCAAGATCGACCCGGCCGCCCTGCCGATCCTTCTGCCGGCGCTCTCGCTCGGCCGGCCGCTGGGGCCCTTGCGGCGGCCGTTGGCCTATTGGTGGGCGGCGAGGCGCGGGCAATACTGAAAGGCAACCCGGGAGGAAGCGTGGCACGCGCGACGGCAAACGGCATCGAGATCGAGTACGAGACGTTCGGCAGTCGGAAGGATCCGGCCCTGATGCTTATCATGGGCCTGGGCGCCCAACTGACCCTCTGGCCGGAATCGCTGTGCGAGGGCTTGGCCGGACAGGGCTTCTTCGTCGTGCGCTACGACAACCGCGATGTCGGCCTGTCGACGGACTTCGACCGGTGGGGCGTGCCCAACGTGATGGGCGCCTTTGCCAGCCTGATGAAGGGCGAGAAGGTCGAGACGCCGTATCTGCTCCCCGACATGGCGGCGGATGCGACCGGCCTGCTCGACGCGCTGGAACTCGATCGCGCCCACATGGTCGGCGCCTCGATGGGCGGCATGATCGCCCAGCTGGTCGCCGCCACCTATCCGCAGCGCACGCGCTCGCTGGTCTCCATCATGTCGACCAGCGGGCGCCTCGGACTGCCGATGGGCAAACCCGAGGCCGTGGCGATGCTGTCGGCCCAGCCCGAGGGGACGGAGCGAGAGCAGCTGGTGGCCCATGGCATGAAGCTGCGCTCCGTCATCAGCGGCCCGGGCTATCCCACGGACCCTGCCGCGATGCGGGCCCTCGTCGAGCGCAACATCGACCGGCGCTACTATCCGCCGGGCGCGGCGCGCCACTACCTCGCGATCATGGCCTCGGGCCCGCGCGTCGATCTCCTGAAGACGGTGAAGGTGCCCACTTTGGTGCTTCACGGCGAGGATGATCCGCTGCTGCCGGTCGAGTGCGGTCGCGACGTTGCGGCCCTTGTGCCGGGCGCGAAGATCGAGACCTTCCCCGGCTGGGGACACGACGTGCCCGAGGCGATTGTGCCCAAGCTGGTCGGGAGCATCTCCGGTTTCTGCAAGGCTGCCTGAAGGAAGCGCCATTAGGAGGGGGAATCCAAAGATGGCCTTCGTCAAGGGCCCCGTAAAACCGAGAAGGGGCTAGTCGATTCCTGTTAATTCTGCCACGGGCCGAGCCGACCCTGCGCCATACTCCGCAGCCACCCGTTGGCGCTGCTCGCTAACCGTCTTGGAGTATGCCGCAACTCGCCATCGAGGCATCCGGACTACAACGGACTGCCCTTCAGCCAAGTGTCGGCGGCCGATGATGGGAAACGCACAAGGTCAAATGTGCTCCCGTTGCACTTGCTGCATGTGATGGTGGACTGGCTCAGCTGAGTGATGATTTCATGATCCATTTTTGGTGGATCGGGCGTCGCCAGCGCACGATGACCACAGGACTTGCAACGAATGCCGACCACTCCTGTGCTCCCAAAATGAACGACGCTAGAGTAGTCGCAGCGTAGCTTTACGGTGCCGGGCTTCGCAACACAGCGTTTCGGCGCCAGAACGGCTCGGCCCACCGTGTCGTAGTCCTCCCAACAACCGTAAATTGGTAGCTTCCCACAGCATACCCGCGATATTACCAATCGCATGAAAGCCGCGCTTTGGATTGCGATAGCGAGGCGCCGATGGCCGCCGCCGCTTACCTCTATGTGTTCGGATGAGTACTGGGCGGCAGACTCATAATGCCTGAGCCAAAGTCGTACGGCAGCGAGCTTTGCCATGGCAAGGTAGTTCAGGGCGATGCGGTCGAAGCGAGTGCAGACGTGCCTGAAC
>JAGNNA010000319.1 GCA_017990895.1 Reyranella sp. | reverse complement strand
GTGAGGATCTGGCCGCGGCGACGATTGACCCGCATGAGGAGCGAGTCCCGAGGCGGCGGGGGAATTGAATCGGGTTCATGCGCGACGGGCCGAGGCGGAGGATCGAGCCGCACAGCTACCGACTCGTTGGGCCGGTAGATCGTTGGTCCGTCGCCGGAGGGGGACCGGCGAACATGCATTTCTTATCTCATTTCATCGACGGGCGTTACGCCGAAGACCTTTAATCCTGATCTTATCACAAATCCGATTCCCTGTACCAATGCCAGTCGCGCCCGCGTGAGATCGGAGTCGCCCTCGATCACGAAACGCAGGCCCGGCTCCTCCCGTCCCCGGTTCCAGTGGGAGTGGAAGGCGCCCGCCAGGTCATAGAGATAGAAAGCGATGCGATGGGGCTCGTGGGCCACCGCCGCCGCTTCGACCTGACGAGGCCACTGGGCGATCATGCGGATCAGCGCGAGCTCGCCGGCATCCGAAAGCCGATCGAGCGGCGCGCTGGCGAGACCTTCGACCGCGATGCCCGCGGCCGTCGCCTGGCGCATCACGGAGCGCGTCCGCGCGTGGCCATACTGGACATACCAGACAGGGTTGTCGCGTGACTGTTCGGTGGCCTTCACCAGGTCGAAGTCGAACGGCGCGTCGTTCTTGCGCGTGAGCATGGTGAAGCGCACGACGTCGGGGCCGACCTCGTCGAGCAGGTCGCGCAGGGTCACGAAGGTGCCGGCGCGCTTGGACATGCGCACCAGCTCGCCGTTGCGCATGACCCGCACCAGCTGGCAGAGCTTCACGTCGAGCTCGCCCTGCTTGCCGGTGATGGCGCTCACCGCCGCCTTCATGCGCTTGATGTAGCCGCCATGGTCGGCGCCCCACACGTCGATCATGTCGGCGAAGCCGCGGCGGTACTTGTCGTGGTGGTAGGCGATGTCGTTGGCGAAGTAGGTCCAGCTCCCGTCCGACTTCTTGAGCGGCCGGTCGACCTCGTCGCCGAACTGGGTGGCCCGGAAGAGCGTCTGCTCGCGATCCTCCCAATCGTCGGGAATCTGACCCTTCGGCGGCTCCAGCCGCCCCTGGTAGATGAGCCCCTGCTTCGTCAGCTCCTCGAAGGCGCGGTCGACCGCGCCGCTCTCGACCAGCGCGCGCTCCGACGAGAAGACGTCAATATGGACGCCGAGCGTCTCGAGGTCGGCCTTGATCTCCGCCATCAGCATGGCGATGGCGAAGGCCCGCATCTCTGGCAGCCAGTCGGCCTCGGGCTTGCCGATCCAGCGCGCGCCGTCGCGCCCAGCGATCGCGGCGCCCACATCCTTCAGATACTCGCCCGGGTAGAGGCCTTCGGGAATCGAGTCGATCGCCTCGCCGAGCGCCTCGCGGTAGCGCAGGTAGGTCGACTGGCCGAGCTTGTCGACCTGCGCGCCCGCGTCGTTGATGTAGTATTCCTTGATGACGTCGTAGCCTGCCTTATGCAGCAGGTTGGATAGTGCATCGCCCACGATGGCGCCGCGCGCGTGAGCCACGTGCAGCGGCCCGGTCGGATTGGCCGAGACATACTCGACATTCACCTTGGCGCCCTTGCCCATGGTCGAATCGCCGTATGCGATGCCCGCCTTCAGGCAGTCTGCCAGGCGCGCGCGCCAAAAGCCGTCGGCGATCTTGAGGTTGAGGAAGCCCGGCCCCGCCACCGCGCCATCGACCACGTCGGGATTGGCCTTGAGGCGGGCCAGCAGCGGCTCGGCGATGTCGCGCGGCTTCTTGCCGGCGGCCTTGGACAGGACCATGGCGGCGTTGGTCGCGATGTCGCCATGGGCCGAATCGCGCGGCGGCTCGGCCGTGATGGCGGAAAAATCGAGCTTTTCGGGCAGTTCGCCCGCGGCCTGCATGGACTGGAGGGCCGCGACGATCTCGCCGATGAAATGACGGTAGGGATTCATGGGGCGGGTATTGCCGAATCCGCGCCCTTTGTCATCCGGGCGCGTCCCAGCCGAAGCTCAGGAATAGAGGTCGAACAGGCGGTGGTGCTCGTCGAGGGCGAAGCGGTCGGTCATGCCGGCGATGTAGTCGGCGACGACGCGGGCGCGGGCATGGGTGCCGGCCTGCTCGGCCTTCTCGCGCCATGGCGAGGGCAGGCAGTTGGGCTCGGCGAACAGCAGCTCGAACAGGTCGACCACGACGCGGCGGGCCTTGGAGTGCGAGCGGTTCAGCTTCCAGTGCTCGTACATGCGCGTGTAGAGGAAGCGCTTCACGGTCATTTCGGTGGCCGCCATCGTCTCCGAGAAGGCGACGACCGGGCGGCCGAGCGCACGGATGTCGGCCACCGACTTCGGCGCAGCTTCGCCGAGCCGGTGCCTCGTCTCGGCCACTACATCCTCGACCATGGCATTGATCACGCGCCGCACCGCCTCGTGAATCAGGCGGGTCTGGTCGATGCCAGGATACTTATCGCTCACCAGCGAGAACATCTCACCGACCAGCGGCAGGTCGAGCAGGTCCCCGACCTCGAACAGGCCCGCCCGCAGCCCATCGTCGATGTCGTGGTTGTTGTAGGCGATGTCGTCGCTCAGCGCGGCCACCTGCGCCTCCGGCCCGGCATGGCCATCGAGCTCGAGATCGTGGTCCTTGCAATAGTCGACGATGGCCGCCGGCAACTCGCCCAGCGTCCGGCCCGGCTTGAGCAGCGGGCCGTTGTGCTTGACCGCGCCCTCGAGCGTTTCCCAGGTGAGGTTCAGGCCGTTGAACTCGGCGTAGCGGTCCTCGAGCTTGGTGAGGATGCGCAGCGTCTGGGCGTTGTGATCGAAGCCGGCATAGGGTGCCATGACGCCGTGCAGCGCCTCCTCGCCGGCATGGCCGAACGGCGTGTGGCCGAGGTCGTGGGCCAGCGCCACCGCCTCGCCGAGATCCTCGTCGAGGCGCAGCACGCGGCAGATCGTGCGCGTGATCTGCGCGACTTCCAGCGAATGGGTAAGGCGGGTGCGGTAGTGGTCGCCCTCGTGGAACACGAAGACCTGGGTCTTGTGCTTCAGCCGCCGGAACGCCGTCGAATGGATGATGCGGTCGCGGTCGCGCTGGAACGGGCTGCGGCTCGGCGACTCAGCCTCGCGATGGTGGCGTCCCCTGCTCTGCCACGGCAGCGTCGCATAGGGCGCCAGCGCCTCGTGTCGCCACATCTCCTCGGCCAAACGCGGTCCTCCTGCAGGGCCGCGTTCTACGCCGTCCGGATCGGAATGGCTACTTGACGAGGGTTACGGGAACCTTCGAGTACGCGATCACGTCCTGCGCCACCGAGCCCAGCAGCACGCCGGTGAGGCCGGTATGGCCGCGGGTGCCCATCACGACCAGGCCTGCGCCCGTCTTGCGAACGAAGTCGGCGACGATCTCGCCCTGGCGCCCGACCCCGACATGCTTCTTTGCCGCCACCGAGGCCTTCTGGGCCAGGGCAACCGCCGAGGCGAGGGCCTTCTCGCCCTCTTCCCGGTGATAGGAATCGATCTGCTCGCGCGAGACGAAGGTCGAGACCGCGCCGCCGACGCTCGGCTGCACGTTCAGCAGATGCAGCTCGGCCGCGCAGCCGGTGGCGATCATGTCCAGCGCATGCTGGACGGCGCGATCGGAGGTCTCCGAACCGTCGACCGCGACGAGGATGGCATTGATCTTGTGCATGGTCGCTACTCCTTGCCCTTGTCGGCCGCGAGGTCCACCGGATCGTGTGCCTTGTGCTTCTGCTTCGCCCGGTGCTGGAGGAAGAAGCCAACGACGACGACCAGCACGGCGCAGCCGACCTCGAGGATCGTCTTGGCATGGGGCGTCAGGGCGTTGAGCTTGGCGGCATAGCCCGGGTCGGTGGCCAGCACCTCACCCGCGATCCAGCCCAGCAGCGCACCGCCGGCGATGACGATGACCGGGAAGCGGTTGAGCAGCGCCATGATCAGCGTGGCGCCGAACACGATCAGGGGAATGGAGATGATGAGGCCCAGCACCATCAGCGTCGTGTCGCCCTTGGCGGCGGCGGCGATGGCGATGGCGTTGTCGAGGCTCATCACGGCATCGGCGATGATGATGGTGCGGATGGCCGAACCCAGCGAGCTAGCCGCCTTGACGCCGTCCTCGCCCTCTTCCTCGCCCTGTACCAGCTTGACGCCGATCCACAGCAGCAGCATGCCGCCGATGAGCTTCAGGAACGGCACCGACAGCAGGTAGTCGACGATCAGGACGAAGAGAATTCGCAGCAGGATGGCGCCGCCGCTGCCGATGATGATGGCCGGCCGCTGGTGCTTCTTCTCCAGGTTCCGGCAGGCCAGCGCGATGACGAGCGCGTTGTCGCCCGACAGGATGATGTTCACCAGAATTATCTGGGTCAGGCCGCTCCAGAAAGCGGGCGTCAGCTCAAATCCCATATTTCAAGCGGTCCCCTGCCGAATTTCCCTGTGGCCTATGCTTCTAAGCTTCGGCCGAAGGTGTTAGTGCAGCCCTCCCGAAGGGGCAAGCCAAACCGGACAGGATCCAGGGACGAAATCGCATGGCGGGCAGTGCTGGCTACAACAGGATGTTCCCCGTCTCGTGGACGGAGTTGCATCGCGACGCCCGGGCGCTCGCCTGGCGGCTGGCCGACCTCGGCCCGTTCAAGGGCTTGGTCGCGATCACCCGGGGCGGTCTCGTGCCGGCGGCGATCGTTGCACGCGAACTGAACCTTCGGCTGATCGATACGGTCTGCTGCTCGACCTACGACCGCATGGAACGCGGCGCCAAGGTGGAGCTGCTGAAGGGCACCTCCGCCGAGCAGGAAAAGGGCGCCGGCTGGTTGATCGTCGACGACCTGGTCGACACCGGCGTCACCGCCCGCGCCGTCCGGGCCATGCTGCCCGAGGCCCATTTCGCCACGGTCTATGCAAAGCCCGCAGGCCGCCCGGTGGTCGACAGCTACGTGACCGAAGTGAGCCAGGACACGTGGATCCTGTTCCCCTGGGACCAGGAGGCCGTCATGGCCAAGACCATCATCGAACTGAAGGGCGACGCCAAGTGATGGCGCACCCCGCCGCCACCACCACCATTGTCATCCCGAGCGCAGCGAGGGACCTTTCCTACTGCCAAACAAGGGTCCCTCGCTGCGCTCGGGATGACAGTGTGCGGGACATTACGATGTGCGCCGAACCGGGAGCCGAACAATGAAGTGCTACGTCATTCCCGCCCCCAAGGGCATCGACTCGCTCACGCTGGCCGAGCGGCCGAATCCTACGCCGGGGCCGCGGCAGGTCTTGGTGCGCGTCATGGCGACGTCGCTCAACTACCGCGATCTGCTCACTATTGAGGCACAGTACGCACGGTCGGCCCCCAAAGCCGACCTGATCCCGCTGTCGGACGGCGCGGGCGAGGTCGTCGCGGTCGGACCGGGCGTCAGCCGGGTCAAGGTCGGCGACCGGGTCGCCGGGTGCTTCATGCAGCGCTGGTTCGGCGGCGCCATCAGCGACAGCGCGATGCCCTCTGCTATGGGCGGCGCGATCGACGGCATGCTGACCGAGCTGGCGGTACTGGAAGAAGAAGGTGTCGTGAAGCTGCCGGCGCATCTCAGCTACGAGGAGGCCGCCACCCTCCCCTGCGCCGCCGTCACCGCCTGGAACGCGCTGGTCGAGATCGGCCACCTGAAGGCGGGCGACGTCGTGCAGATCCAGGGCACCGGCGGCGTCTCCATCTTCGCGCTGCAGTTCGCGAAGATGTTCGGCGCGCGCGTGATCGGCACCTCCAGCTCCGGCGCCAAGGCCGAGCGGCTGAAGCAGATGGGGGCCGAGGCCGTGATCGACTACAAGGCGACGCC
>JAGNNA010000318.1 GCA_017990895.1 Reyranella sp. | reverse complement strand
CTCGAGGCTGAGGCCATAGAAATGGAGATGCAGCGCGTTGCCCGAATCGGCGGGCGTCTCGATGTGATGGAAGTCGTCGGGCAGGAAGGCGATCACGTCGCCGCGCTTCAGCGTCTTTTCCTTCGATGGCGCCTCGCGCAACTGCACGACACCTTCCTGGGCGCCATTGTCGAGCCGTTCGTAGACCACGTTGCGCTCGGCGCCGTGGACGCCAGCAATGATGGCCCATGTCGTGTGATTGTGCGGCGGCACCTTCTTGCCGGGCCCGCCGGCCGAGGCATAGAGCGCGAACCGATGGTCCGGATCCTCGCTGAGACGGTAGATCCCGCCCTCGGCGCCCAGCGGGAATTCCTCCTGCGGGAAGAGTTCGGCGCGGCTGGCCAGCGACGACAGGAGCCCGCCGATCTTCTCGAGGCTGGCGCGGGTCACGCCGTCCTTCTCGATGGTGCGGGCCTCGTCGATCAGGCGCCGCACGGCCGCGGCACGCTCTTGATGCAGGTTCATTGGATCCTCCGTTCTGCGCAGTATAGACCCAGCCGCGCCGGCCGACGCACCCTTGTCGTATGGGCCAGAGTCAAACTACGGTGGGTCATGCGCACGACCATTTCCGTCCTTTTCATCGGGGCGGCCGCCCTGATGGCGGCTTCCGCCTCGGCCCAGACCGCCAGGAAGGCCGTCCAGAGCCAGGCGACCAAGCCCGTGACCACCAAGGCCGCCGCCGCGAAGCCGGCCGCGCGGCCGACGGCCAGGCCGGCGCCGCGCGCCGCGGTCTACGTGCCGCCGCCGCCCGTCGTCGAGCTGGACGAGCGCGCGGTCGTGGCCGACCTGCCGACCGTCCTGGATAACGAAACGCGCGACCGCTACCGCCGCATCTTCCAGGCGCAGCAGGCGGGGGCCTGGGCACAGGCGGACGACGAGATCCGGCAGCTCCATGACAAGACCCTCATGGGATATGTCGTCGCCCAGCGCCTGCTCAGCCCGAACTATCCTGCCCGATACGAGCAGCTCGCCGCCTGGCTTCAGGACTACAACGACAATCCCGACGCGCCCGCGATCTACCGGCTGGCACTGGCCCGCCGTCCGGCCGGCGGCGCGGAGCTCACGCCCGCCACCTTCGTCGGCAGCACGCCGGGCTCGCCCAACTTCGCGGCCGCCCGCACCGTGAACGGCGCCGATGGCGGCCGCGCGGCCGAGCTGCGTGCGCGCCTGCAGACCATGGCCGACGATGGCGGCTTCAACGCCGCCTTCGTCCTGCTTGACCGCAAGTCGTCGACCGAGATCCTGGGACCGCAGGAAGTCGAGCTGTGGCGCGGCCGCCTGCGCACGCGCCAGCTCGAAGCCGATCCGCAGCGCGGCATGCAGGTTCCCGTCGAGGCCAGCATGCCGCCCGACGCCAACTGGACGGCCGCCATGACGGCCTTCACCCGGGGCGACATGGCGGAGGCGGCCCGGCGCTTCGAGCTGGTGGCCGATGCGTCGCCCGACCGGGCCTCGTCCTGGACCCTGTCCGCCGGCTCGTTCTGGGCCGCCCGCGCCAACCTGCTGGCCGGTAATCCGCAGAAATACGCACCCTATCTGAAGCGTGCGGCGCTGCACGGCAGCACCTTCTACGGACTGATCGCCCAGAAGGCGCTGGGCATGCAGATCCAGCCCGACTTCGAGGTGCCGCCGCTCGACCGGCGCCGTACCGACTTGCTGCGCAACGACCGCGCGGCGCGGCGGGCGCTGGCCCTGCTGCAGCTTGGCGCGACGACGGCCGCCGAGCGCGAACTGTTCGCCGCCTCGATCGACAACGATCCGCGCTACGTCGAGGCGGTCATGGCGCTGGCTCTTAAGGCCCAGCTGCCCGCCCTCGCCGTTCGCGTCGGCAATGCCAACTGGGACCAGCGGCATAACATCAAGGGCTTCGACGGCGGCATGTATCCGATCCCGCCGTGGCAGCCGTCGAGCGGGGCGGTCGTCGACCGTGCGCTGGTCTACGCTTTCATGCGCCAGGAATCGGCGTTCAATCCCAAGGCGCGCTCGGTCGTCGGCGCCATGGGGCTGATGCAGCTCATGCCGGCGACGGCGCGCGCCGTCTCGGCGCGGTATGCGCCTGAGACGGCGGGTGCGAACCCGTGGGATCCCTCGGTCAACATGTCGCTCGGCGAGGCCTATATCTCGATGCTGCTGAACGAGACCGACGGCAATCTCGTGCGCACGACCGCCGGCTACAATGGCGGGCCGGGCAACGTGATGCGCTGGGACAATTCCCTGAATGCCTCGCAGGACCCGCTGCTCTACATCGCGCTGATCCCGCTCCACGAGACGCGCGACTTCGTGCAGCGCGTGCTGACCAACTACTGGATCTATCAGATCCGCCTGGGTCAGCCGACGCCGTCGCTCGACCAGGTCGCCTCGCACGACTGGCCCCGTTACACACCGCAGGATGGATCCCGCTGAGCATGTTGCCGCTTTCAGGAGTACGCGTCGTCGAGTTCTGCCAGGTCCTGGCGGGTCCCTATTGTGGCATGCTGCTGGCCGACCTCGGCGCCGAGGTGATCAAGGTCGAGCCGCCGGAAGGCGACATGATGCGGCAGTGGCCGCCGATCACAGAAGGCTCCGAGGGGGGCTACAGCGAGAACTTCGCCTCGATCAACCGCAACAAGCGTTCGGTCGTGCTCGATCTCAAGGATCCGGCGCAGAAGCAGGCGGCGCGGCAGCTCATCCTCTCGGCCGACGTCGTCCTCGAGAACAATCGGCCCGGCGTGATGGATCGGCTGGGCCTCGGCTACGAATCCTTCCGTGCCGAGAAGCCCGGCCTCGTCTACTGCTCGATCTCGGCCTTCGGCCAGAGCGGCCCGCGGTCGAGCGAGGGCGGCTTCGACGTCACCGTGCAGGCGATGAGCGGCATCATGAGCGTGACCGGCGAGCCCGACGGCGCGCCGGTGAAATGTGGCGTGCCGGTCTCCGACGTCGGTACCGGCCTCTATGCCGCGCTGACCGTGGTGTCGATCCTGCGACGGGTCGCGGGCGGCGGACCGGGCGCGCATGTCGACGCCTCGATGCTCGGCTGCAGCCTCGGCATGGCAGCGCTCCAGACCAGCGAGTACTTCGGCACCGGAAACGATCCGAAGAAGCTGGGCTCGGCCCATCCGCGCAACGCGCCCTATCAGGCCTTCAAGGCGGCCGATGGCCACTTCGTTATCGCCGCCGGCAACAACAAGCTGTGGGAACAGGTGACCAAGGTGGTCGGCCGCCCGGACCTCCTCGCCGACGAGCGATTCGCCACGACCCAGTCGCGCGCCGCCAACCAGGTCGCGCTCAAGGACTTGCTCGAAGTCGAGTTCGCCGGACAGGGCGTCGATCACTGGCTGGCGGCCTTCGAGAAGGCCGGCGTCCCGCAGGGCCGCATCAATACCTACAGCCAGATCCTCGCCGACCCGCAGGTCCAGCACATGGGCTGGGTCGAGGAGATGGAGCTTCCTTCCGGCGTGAAGACCAGGACTTTCGGCAGCCCGGTCCGCATCTCCGCCACCGACATCTCGAAGCGGCGTGATCCGCCCGCGCTCGGTGCCGACACCGAGGACGTTTTCGGAACCACCTTCCAGCGAAAGGCCGCGGAATGAGCATCGATCGCCTGCGTCGCTTCATCGGCGACATGACTTCCCTGACCGGCGGCGCCTGGCAGGACAAGGACGAGAACGCCGTCGTCGAGGTGGGCGCGAAGCTCTTGGGCGAGCTGGTGAAGCACGACGACTGGCTGCCGGAGCAGGCTGCCAAGGTGCCGGCGCACGGCTATGCGCAGAACCTGCTGTGGTGCGATCCGTTCGAGCGCTTCTGCGTCGTGAGTTTCGTCTGGGCCCCACGGGCCAACACGCCGGTGCACGATCACGAGATGTGGGGGCTGGTCGGCATGCTGCGAGGCTCGGAGACCTCGCTCGCCTTCACGCGCGATCCCGAGACCGGTGTGCTGGTGCCGGGCGAGCTCGCCAAGCTCGAGCCGGGCGACGTCGAGGTGCTGGTGCCTGCGCCGCGCAACCCGAAGGGCGACATCCACCAGGTCACCAACGCGCTCGACGATCGCGGCTCGATCAGCATCCATGTCTATGGCGGCAATATCGGCGCGGTGCGTCGTCACACCTATGACGTGAAGACGGGGCAGCCCAACCTCTTCGTGTCGGGCTACACCAACCGCGAGCAGCCCAACATCTGGGACCGCTCGGCCGAGGTCCGCGCCGCCTCCTGAGGTTCGCTTGCCGACACGCCTCCCTTGACCAGTCGCGGGCCCGGCAAGCACTGTCACCCGCTGCGAAAAACAGGGAAGGAAGACACATGAATCGTAGAACCGTGCTGAAGGGCGGCACCGCCCTGGCCGCCGTGACCATGGCCGCGCCGGCCATCGCCCAGTCGAGCAAGTGGCCGGCTCGCGAGATCTCGCTGATCAATCCCAATGCGCCGGGCGCCTCGACCGATCTCACCGCCCGCATCATCGCTCAGGCGCTCGAGAAGCGTCTGAATGCGACCGTCATCGTGAAGAACGTGGTGGGCGGCGCCGGCGCTCTCGGGCCGACCACGCTTGCCCAGTCGGCGCCCGACGGCCACACGATCGGCCTGGTTGCAATCTCCAGCCATGTTGCCGTGCCGAACATGATGAACGTGGCCTACGATCCGTGGAAGGCGTTCGACATCATCGGCCAGGTCGCGGCGCTGCGCTACGGCGTGGGCGCGCGCGCCGACGGTCCGATCAAGTCGATCGAGGACCTCGTCAACCAGGGCAAGCAGAAGCAGCTCACCTACAGCTCCAACAACGTCACCAACGTGGTGGCGATGTTCCAGCTCGCCAAGCTGAGCGGCGCCAAGTTCCGCTGGGTCGTGTTCCCGGGCGGCGTCGAATCGGTGACGGCGGCCATTGGCGGCCATGTCGATGCGGTCATCCAGACGGTCGCCGAGATGCGGCCGCAGATCGAGGCCGGCAAGCTGCGCTTCCTGGCCTCGGCGGCCGAGGCGCGCTGGCCCGACTATCCGGACGTCAAGACGCTGCGCGAACTGGGCTACGACGCGGTCAGCAACGGGCCGTTCGGCTATGCCTTCCCGGCGGGCGTCGATCCGGCCATCAAGGAGCGCATGGACAAGGCGCTGGCCGACGTCATGAAGGACGAGTCGGTGACGAGCCAGATCACCAAGCTCGGCATCCAGGCGATCTATCGCGACGGCAAGGAATACGGCGCGCTCCTGAAGAAGATCGAGACAGAACTCGTCCCGATCCTCAAGGAGACCGGCATGGCCAAGAAGGCATGACCTGGCTGAGCGGCACGCGGATCGCCACGCTCGGCCTGCTGGCCGCGGCGCTGGTCGGCCTGTGGAAGGCGATGGAACTGGAAAGCTGGGGCTTCGATGGTCCCGGCCCCGGTTTCTTCCCGCAACTCATGGCCGGCATCTGCGTGGCGCTCGCCCTCGTCGTCCTGGCCTTTCCGGGCCAGGCCGGCGAGACCGAGGGCGGCGACACCGACGACGTCGAGGGCACGAAGGAATCCAACCGCACCTTCGCGATCTACATCGCCACCTTCGCCGTGTTCGCGCTGGGTGCGATGTATGCCGGCTTCGTCGTCACCACCGTTGCGGTGACAGTCGTCATCATGCGCTTCGCCGAACGCCGCTCGTGGTTCTCCGCGATCGGCTACGGCGTCGCCTGCGCCGCCGTCGGCCTCGTCTGCTTCGGCTGGCTGCTGCGCGTCGATCTGCCGGAAGGCCCGATCGAGCGTACCTTCTACACCTACGTTCGCTGAGGCCCGCCGCATGGAAGCGCTTCTGGGCGGCTTCGCCACCACCCTAACC
>JAGNNA010000031.1 GCA_017990895.1 Reyranella sp. | reverse complement strand
CGACATGTCGATACGCATGCTCACCTCCCTTGCTTGTTTCGGCCGGGAAGCGGGACACGTCTCTCGCCAAAGGCGAAGACGGCGAGGCTCTGTTCTACTCCGCCGCCTGCTTGGCCGGCTCCCGGAATTCGGTGCGGTAACGGTCCCATTCCGCCGCGCCGTTCAGGTTGAAGCCCTGCTGCGGTGTGATGTTCGACAAGGGCGTCGGATGGCGGCCCTTTTCCTTAAGCTCGGCCAGGGCGGCGTCGCAGGCGCCCACCACGGTGCGCGTCAATGCGCCCGGCATGATCATGAAGGCGTATCCGAGCCGGGCCGCTTCCTCCATGGAGAGGTCCGGCGTCTTGCCCTTCCACACCATGTTCAGCATGGCGGGGCCCTTCACCAGCTTCGGTACCGCCGTCGTCTCTTCGAGCGTCTGCGGCGCCTCGACGAAGGCCATGTCGGCGCCGGCCTCGATCGCGGCATTGGCGCGCCGGATCGCCTCCTCGAAGCCCAGGACCGCGCGCGAATCGGTGCGGGCGATGATCAGGAAATCCTTGTCGACCTTGGCACTCACTGCTGCGCGAATCTTGGCGACATAGTCCTCGAGCGGCGCAATCGTCTTGTCCTCGAGATGGCCGCACTTCTTGGGGAAGCCCTGATCCTCGATATGGATCCCGGCGACGCCGCGCTTCTCGTACTCGCGCACGGTGCGGATGGCGTTCAGCTCGTTGCCGTAGCCGGTGTCGGCATCGGCGATCACCGGCAAGCTGATCGCCGTGGCGATGCGGCCGGCATTGTCGGCCATCTCCGACATGGTCACGAGCCCATAGTCGGGATAGCCGAGGCTGGCCGCCGTACCGGCGCCAGTCATATAGGCCGCTTCAAAGCCGGCGCGCTCGATGGCACGGCCGGTGATGCAGTCGTAGCAGCCGGGCGCCGTCACCATCCCGCGCTTCAGTGCGTCACGGAAGATCCTGCCTTTGGACATGGTCGTTCTCCCTCAAGCGGCTTTCATGCCCATGGCCTGTGCCTGGCGGGCATCGAAGTTGCGACGAACGTCGTCGTACTGGTGACCCTTCATGCCGCCACGCACCGTCCCGGCTTCGCTGGTGCCATAGAAGACCGCCCAGCTGTCGGGCAGGCGCCGCGAATCCGGGCGCGCCAGCCACAGACGATAGAGCGTACGCTTCTTCTCGTCCTCGGCATGATCTTCGAAGCTGGTGCGCGAATGCAGCATGGTCTGGTTGCATAGGATCTGGAGATCGCCCGGCTCCAGATGCATGCAGAACATGTTCTCCGGCCGGCGCAGCACGGTGTCGAAATACTCCACCGCCTCGCGCTGCAGCCCGGTGAGTTGCGGCACGCCCTCGATCTTCTGGGCGTTCTGGATGCGGTTGCGGTTCCACTTGCAGAACACGCGGCCCTCGCGCGTCGTGCAGACCGGCGCCGCGTACCACGGCTCCTCACCCTCGGACTGCTCGCCGTTGCGGCTGAAAGTGTAGTCGGTGGTGAGCGCCTCGGCATAATCGGGACGCTCGGCCTTCACCACATCGAAGGCGGTGGCGGCACTCGAACACATGCTCATGCCGCCGACCGGCGCCTGATTGTAGCAGGAAAGCAGAACGACATCGGAGCCGTCGACATGGAAGTCGAGCTCGGCCTTGGAGTTGTAGCCACGTCCGGTCGGGCTGCGATAGGCCATGCCCACATCCTTGACCTCGGTGATGTAGTCGCTGGTGCGGTTCTGCGGCCGCGCGACGCCGAAGTGCAGGCCGATCGCCCAGGTCATCAGCCGAAACTCCATCGGCGTCACGCCCTCGCGCGGCAGGTTCTTGACCAGTGCCATGGCGCGCCCGTCGCGGACCTCGCGAAAGGCGGCAGCCAGGGTCGGCAATGCCTTCTCGAGCGCGAAGTCGTCGCGCTTCCAGTCGAGGATCGGCCTGTCGACCGGCCCGGCCTTCTTCGCCGCCGCGCGGACGGCGGCGATCAGCTCGGCGCCCTCGCTCTCCGACAGCGGATAGATCCAGCCTTTGTCGGCCTCGACCTCGGCGACGGTCCAGGCGGCGGGGGATGTCTTGGTCATCTCATGCTCCTCAATCGGCGGTGATGCCGAGCCGGCGGATCGTCTCGCCCGACTCCTTGATGTCGCGCTGGAACCGTTCGCTGAAGGCAGCCGGCGTATCGCCGCCGGGCAGCGAACCGTAATCGACCAGCTTGGCCTGGAAATCCGGTCGCGCCAGTAAGGTGGCAATGTCCTTCTGGATCGCCTCGACGGTCGCCGGCGGTGTGCTGGCCGGAGCGAACAGGCCGTACCAGGAATTCTCGTCCAGCCCCTGGAAGCCCTGCTCCTTGAAGGTCGGCGTGTTGGGCAGCGCCGGGATGCGCTTGGTGCCCATGATGCCGAGCGACTTCAGCTTGCCGGCGTTGATCAGCGCCAGGCCTGAGGTGACGCTGGCGATGCCGACATCGACGCGGCCGGCAGAGATGTCGCCGACGAACGAGGCGGCGCCCTTGTAAGGCACGTTCAGGAGCTTGATGCCGGCCGAATCGAAGATGCGCTCGGCCATCAGGCGGCTGCCCGGATCGGGGCTGGCCGAGGTGCGCTTTTCGGGCCCTTCCTTCTTCACCAGCGCCTGCAGTTCCTTGAGGTTGTTGGCCGGCAGGTCGGGCGTCGCCAGCAAGGTGGCGACCGGATAGGCGATGGCGGTGACCGGCGCGAAGGCGGTCGCGGTGTCATAGGGCAGCTTCATCATGTGCGCGTTGATCGCGATGCCCGACACGGCCAGCACCAGCGTGTGCCCGTCGGGTGTCGCGCGCGCGACGAGGGCCGCGCCGACCGAGCCGTTGCCTCCGGTGCGGTTGTCGACGATGACCGTCTGACCCCACATCTCTTCGAGCGCCTTGGCGGCCAGTCGGCCGACCGCATCGGTACCGCCGCCGGGGCTGTAGGGAACGACGATGGTCACCGTCTTGGTCGGACGAAAAGCTGACTTGTCCTGGGCAACGGCCGCGCCGGCCATGCAGAGCATGGTCAATGCGCCAGCGGCCAGTGTGCTAACGACGGAAGCCGTCCAGCTTTTCATTGGTTCCTCCCTTATTTGGTATAATTACATTACAACATGACGAATTCGACGGGCACAAGGGCGACGCGGGCCCCCATTCCAGGACGCAGAACGACGGCCCAGCTCGTGCAGCTCCAAGCCAAGGGCGCCTTGCTCCACCGCCAGCTCTATCTTCTGCTGAAGGAACAGATCACAGACGGACGCTACCGTGCCGGCGATCTCCTGCCGACGCAGGAAGTGCTGTGCGAGCAGTTCGCGATCTCGCGTATCACGGTGCGGCGGGCGCTCGCCGACCTCGTGAAGGACGGGTTCATTCAGAACCGCCAGGGGGTCGGTGCCTTCGTCACGTTCCGGAAGAGCGGTGGCAAGTCCGGGCCTGACTTCAGCTTCATCGGCGACATGCGCCGGACGCTGAAGGAAACAACGATGAGCATCCTCCATCTCGAACGCGAACGTTGTCCGGTGCCCATCGCGACCGCGCTCGGCTTGTCGGAGGGCGAAGAGGCCCTGCATCTGGTGCGCGTGCGTTCGGTAAAAAAACGTCCCGTGATGCTGCTCGACGGCTGGATCCCGCCCGCCTTCGCCCACGCCGTTGTGAGAAAGAACCTGCAACAGACGTCGTTGCATGAGCTGATTGCCGGAAGCTTCGAGGAGTTGGGCGCGGTGGCGCAGGAGGTGAATGCAGCCCTAGCCGATCCCTTCGTCGCCCAAGCGCTGGATGTCGAGATCAACTCGGCGCTGCTGAAGATCGTACGCCTGGTCCACGCCCGCGACGGCGCACCGCTCCACTACCTCACGGTCTGGACGACGCCCTCACGCACCCGGATGGTCATGGAACTCGGCGCGGGCGATATCGACAGCCACAGTGTCGGCCGCTTGCGGCACGACGTGCAGCAGTAACCGCCAGCTACGACGACTGCAGCCTCTGCTCGCGGCGCGTGGCCAGCATCTGCAGGATCGCCGCCGCGGTTTCCTCGATCGAGCGGCGGGTCACGTCGATGGTTGCCCATTTGCGGCGGGCATAAAGCCGACGCGCTTCCTGGATCTCGCTCTGCACCGTATCCATGTCGGTATAATCCGACTCGGTATCCTGCTGCATGAGCCGCAGCCGGTTGACGCGGATCTGGACCAGCCGCTCGGGGTCGGTGATCAGACCGACGATCAGCGGCCGCTTGGCCTCCTCGAGTTCGGTCGGCGGCGGCACCTGTGGCACCAGCGGCACGTTGGCCGCGCGCACGCCGCGATTGGCCAGATAGACACAGGTCGGTGTCTTCGAGGTCCGCGAGGGACCGACCAGAATGACGTCGGCCTCGTCTAGGTCGTGCGTCGACTGCCCGTCATCGTGCGCCAGCGTGTAGTGCATGGCGTCGATACGGTCGAAATACCCTTCGTCGAGCTGGTGCTGGCGGCCCGGCCACTGTTCGCTCTTGGAATGGAAATGCACCGCCAGCACGCTCATCGCCTGGTCGAGCACGCCGACACAGGGAAGCTGCAGGCGCCGGCAGTGATCGCGCACCACGTCGCGCAAGTCGGGATCGACCAACGTATAAAGGACAGGACCGCGGTCGCGCTCGACCGCCTGCATGACCTTTTCCATCTGTGCCGGCGACCGCACCAGCGACCAGACATGCTCCTGCACGAAGATACCCTCGTACTGGACGAGGCAGGCGCGCGCGACGCTCGAGACGGTCTCGCCGGTCGAATCGGACACGAGATGGACGTGAAAATTCCGGTTGGCCACGGCTCTTTTTACCCCACAGGACAGCCGGGAGAAACGCGGGATTGCATGGGGAATTTCGGGGACAAGAAGGGCACCGATCAACCCCGTCCGGATTCGGGACCCGACTCGCCTAGCCTATCCAGCCCGTCCTCCTCTGCGTACAGACCGGGATGAATGGGGCGGGAGTCGGGAATCAGGGCCCACAACCACGTGAAACCGGTGTTTCCCGTCCACAGGGGTCTGGGGACCGATGTCCAATAAGGCGAATCCCCACATGCCACAGGCTCTACTACTGCTACAACCTTTTATGAATAGAGTAGAAGGAAGCATGAGGGACAAGAGAGTGAGCGGCGGGAAATTCCTGGAAACACTGGCCGGAAAGAGACATCCGACGCCACCCATCTGGCTGATGCGCCAGGCCGGACGCTACCTGCCGGAATATCGGGCCGTGCGCTCGACGACGCGCTCCTTCCTGGAATTCTGCTACACGCCCGACAAGGCGGTCGAGGTGACCCTGCAGCCGATTCGTCGGTTCGGTCTCGATGCCGCGATCATCTTCTCCGACATCCTCGTGGTTCCGGATGCGCTCGGCCAAAAAGTCTGGTTTGCCGAAGGCGAGGGACCGAAGCTGGAGGCGCTGACCGACCCGTCGCAATTCGGGCGGCTGTCGCGGGCCCGCCTGCAGGAACATCTGGCGCCGGTCTACGAGGCGATCCGCCAGACACGTGCCGAGCTGCCAAAGGACACGGCGTTGCTGGGGTTCGCCGGCGCGCCTTTCACACTTGCCTGCTACATGATCGAAGGCAGCGGCAGCAAGGAATTCGCCAAGGTCAAGAAATGGGCTTATGCCCATCCCGAATCCTTCAAGTTGCTGATCGATCTCCTGGTCGACGCCGTGGTCGATCATCTCGGTCATCAGGTCGAGGCCGGCGTCGATGCGGTCCAACTCTTCGATTCCTGGGCGGGCGTGCTGCCGGAGGAACAGCTCTTCCACTGGTCGCTCGATCCGATGGTGCGTATTGCCAAGGCGTTGCGCGAGCGTCATCCCGGCGTGCCGATCATCGCCTTTCCGCGTGCCGTCGGCCCGGCGGCCTTGATGTACCGCCTGCCGGAGACGTTCAGCGCGTTGTCGCTCGACACCGGCATCGGCGCGCATTGGGCGGCAAAGGAGATCCAGCCGCATATCTGCGTGCAGGGCAATCTCGACCCGATCATGCTGGTGGCCGGTGGCGAGGCCATGGAGCGCGAGGCCACGCGCATTCTCGACAAGCTCGGGCACGGCTCCTTCGTGTTCAACCTGGGCCATGGCGTGGTGCCGCAGACGCCGCCTGAAAATGTCGCGTGGCTGGTCGAGATCGTGCGCAGCTGGAAGTCGGGCTGAGACCGGGCGATGAAGATCGCGATCGTCCTGTTCAATCTCGGTGGCCCCGATTCACCGGAGGCCGTCCAGCCGTTTCTGCGCAATCTGTTCAGCGATCCTGCGATCATCGCGCTGCCGTCTCCGATCCGGTTGCCGCTCGCACGCTTCATCTCCAGCCGCCGGGCCGCCAAGGCGCAGGAGATCTATGCGCAGATCGGGGGTAGTTCGCCGATCCTCGGCCAGACGGAAGCCCAGGCGCGGGCGCTCGAAGAGTCGTTGGGGCCGGAGCATGAATGGCGCGGCTATGTCTGCATGCGCTACTGGCATCCGATGACCGAGGCGGTCGTGCGATCGGTCAAGCGCTTCGCACCCGACCGTATCGTGCTGCTGCCGCTCTATCCGCAATTCTCCACCACGACGACGGCGTCGTCGGTGAAGGCCTGGAAGGAAGCGGCGGCAGCTGCGAAGCTCACCGCGCCGACGCAGACGGTCTGCTGCTATCCCGACGAGAACGGGTTCATTGCGGCGTCCGTCGATCTCGTGAAGCAGGGCCTTGCCGAAGCGGGCGACCGGCCGGTGCGCGTGCTGTTTTCGGCGCACGGGCTTCCTGAGAAGATTGTCAAGGCTGGCGATCCCTATCAGGCGCAGGTCGAACTCAGCGCCAGGGCGATCGCCGACCGGGTCGGCGGTCTCGACTGGTCGGTCTGCTACCAAAGCAGGGTCGGTCCCCTGAAATGGATCGGTCCTTCCACCGAAGCCGAGATCGAGCGTGCCGGCACGGATGGCAAGGCCGTGGTTCTCTATCCGCTGGCCTTCGTGTCCGAGCATTCCGAAACCCTCGTCGAACTCGACATCGAGTATCGTCATCTCAGCGAGAAGAGTGGCGTGCCCACCTATATTCGTGTGCCAACCGTGGGCACGCATCCCGCCTTCATTGCGGGTCTCGCCGGCCGCGTGCGCGCGATCCTGGGCGAACCGCAGATCGCGATCTGCCATGGCGCGACCGCGATGCCCTGCAGCGCGAGCCACCGCGGATGCCCGCTGATCGCCGGAGCCGCCTGATGCTCTACGATGTGCTGAAGTCGCTGCACATCATCTCGGTCATCGCCTGGATGGCCGGACTGCTCTATCTGCCGCGCCTCTTCGTCTATCACGCCGATACCGCGAAGGGTTCGGCGCAGAGCGAGACCTTCAAGACCATGGAGCGGCGCCTGCTGCGCGGCATCATGAACCCGGCGATGATCCTGACCTGGGTGTTCGGCCTTCTGCTCAGTTGGCAGGGTGGCTGGTGGCACTCGGGCTGGTGGCACGCCAAGTTCGCGCTGGTCTGTATCCTCACCGTGGTGCACCACCTGTACGGCCTTTGGCGCAAGGATTTCGCGGCGGACCGGAACGTGAGGCCGGCCCGGTTCTATCGCTGGTGGAACGAGGTACCGACCCTGCTGATGATCGCGATCGTCTTCCTGGTGGTGCTCAAGCCTTTCTGAGCAATTTCCCCGGCCATGTTCTCCGTTCGACCTGGTCGGCAACGATGTCCGCGATCGTCTCGCCGGCAAATCGCGTCAGGCGCGAGACCGGCCGGTCGGCCGGATAGGACAGGACGAGTTGGCGGACGGGCGCCGGATCCGTGAGTGGTGCCGCGAGCAGCCGTCCGGTCGCAATGTCGTCGTGGATCGGCGAGAGCGGCAGGATGGTCCAGCCATGGCCGTGACGGACGAGGTCCTTCAAGGTGGCATAGGAATCGGCTTCGACCGCCACGCGCAGCGAGATGCCCGCCTCCACGGCGCACTGCTCGACGATCGTTCTCAAACCATGGCGCGTGCTGGGCAGGAGAATGCGCTTGCCGTCGAGTTCCCTGAACGGAATCGAGCATTCGACCGATAGTCCCGACCCGGGCGGGCCGATCAGGAAGAGGTTCTCGAGCAGCAACGGTTCGGATCGCAGGGATCGCGCGACGTGCGGATCGTAGAGGATCGCGACGTCGATCTCGCCACGGTGCAGCCAGTCGATCAGGTGACCGGTATAGGCGCCGACCAGCCGCAGTTCGACCTGCGGATGGGTCTTCCCAAAGGCGGCGACCACAGGCAGCGAGAGGATGTCGGCCACGGTCGGCGGAAAGCCGATGGCGATCCGGCCGTGCAGCGGCGCGTCGAGATCGGCGGCAGTGGCGCGGATCTCCTCCAGCTCCGACATGACCCTCGTCGCGTGTTCCAGGATCTCCCGGCCCTTCTCGGTCAGGACCATGCCCCGCCCGTGGCGGGTGAACAGGCGGACCGACAACTCCTCCTCCAGCATCCGGATCTGGCGGCTCAGCGCCGGCTGGGCGATGCCGATCCGGTCGGCCGCCTTGCTCAGGCTGCCGAGGTCGGCGACGTGGATGAGGGTGCGAAGTTGGGACAGCTCCATACAAGCGATACAATATCGCTATAGCTGTTCATTCCCAACAGTCGTCCAGTTTCGCTGCCGTTATAGCTACTGTGCCGGCCGATCCTGATTCGGGAATGGGAGAAACATGACCGCCGCACCGACGCAGCCCGACTGGCGCGACCAGATCTTCGAGGTCTTCCAGGACCATGACGTCAAGCAGGTCTATCATGTGCCCGACGCCGGACACGGCCGCCTGATCGAGGCCTGCCAGAAGACCAACTCGATGCGCACCCTGGCGCTTACGACCGAGGAGGAGGGCATTCCGCTCGCCGCCGGCGCGTGGCTGGGCGGCCAGCGCTCGGTGCTGCTGATGCAGAGCTCGGGCGTCGGCAACACCATCAACCTGATGGGCATGCCGAAGACGCTGCGCTTCCCGTTCCTGACCCTGATCACGATGCGCGGCGACTGGGGCGAGTTCAATTCCTGGCAGTACCCGATGGGCCAGGGCACACCGAAGGTGCTCGAGGCGATGGGCGTGCTGCTCTACTCGGTCGACAACGCCGCTGAGGTGAAGGTCACGGTCGACGCCGCCGCGCGCTCGGCTTTCAACGGCGGCCAGGCCGTCGCCGTGCTGCTGCGCCAGAAGCTGATCGGCATCAAGAATTTCGGGAAGAAGTAGGATGAGCCCCAATAAATCAGGCGCAACCTTGCAGCGCCGCCCGCTGGTCAAGCAACTCCTTGAGAATGCCGGCGACGACCTGCTGGTCATCGCGGGTCTCGGCTCCTCGAACTGGGACATCACCGCCGCCGGCGACCGTCCGCTCAACATGCCTCTGTGGGGCTCGATGGGAGCGCCGGTCGGCATGGGCCTGGGTCTCGCCATGGCGCAGCCCACGAAGCGCGTGCTGGTCATCACCGGCGACGGCGACATGCTGATGAGCCTTGGGTCCCTCGCCACCGTGGCGACGCAGATGCCGGAGAACCTGGCGATCGTCGTGCTCGACAACGAGAAGTTCGGCGAGACCGGCAACCAGGCCACGCACACCAGCCCACGCAACAACGGCCCGACCGATTCCGGCGCCGGCACCGATCTCGCCATGATCGCGCGCGGTTGCGGCATCGCCGATGCCACGACGGTGCGCGAGGCGGGCGAGGTCGCAGAGCTCGTGAAGGACGTCCGTACGAAGAAGGGTCCGGTGTTCCGGCTCGTCAAGGTCATGGTAGAGAAGCTGGAATTCGTGATGCCGCCGCAGGATGGCGCGCATCTCAAGGACCGTTTCCGCCAGGCCCTGCTTGGACATCCCTAAGTTGGGCCATCCCTAAAGAGGCAGCCATGACCGACTACGCTCCCTTCCCGCTGATCGATCTGTCCGGCGGTCCCCGGGAGCGGGGTCGGATCCATGGCAAGGCCGCTGCGGATCGCCTGCGGCGCGGCGCGAAGATGTACGCCGAGTCGCTGCTCAAGTCGGGTGTCGAGTGGAAGGAACTGGAGCGGTGCGCCGAGGCCATGGTGCCGCTGATCGACAGGTTCGATCCGACCTACACCGAGGAAATGCGCAGCATCGCCGAGGGCGCCAACGAACCGTTCGCTGCCGTCGTGCTGATGAACGCGCGCACCGAGATGGTCGTGGCGGCGCGCAAGCAGCAGGCGGCCAAGCATTTTCCCGACGGCTGTACCGCCGCCCTCGCTCTACCCGAAGCCAGCGCCGACGGTGTGTTGCTGCATGGCCAGAACTGGGATTGGCGCTCGGAATGCGCCGAGACCGGCGTGGTGCTGCGCATCCGCCGCGACGACGGGCCGGATATCCTGACCTTCACCGAAGCGGGCGGGCTCGCGCGCTCGGGCCTCAACTCGGCCGGTATCGGCCTCACGGCCAACGCCTTGGAATGCGATCGCGACTATCAGCGCGGTCCGGGCGTACCACTGCCGTTCATCCGCCGGAAGGTCCTGGAGGCCAGCCATCTGGCCAACGCGGTGCAGACGATCGTCTCGACGCCGAAGCCCGGCTCCAACCACATGGCGGTGAGCCATTGCGGTGGCGAGGCCTTCGGCTTCGAATGCGCGCCCGACGAGACCTTCTGGATCGCCCCGGACCGTGGCCTCTACGTCCACGCCAATCACTGGATCGCCGACTCGGCACGCGCCAAGGTGAAGGACACCGGCCTCGCCGAGACACCGGATTCGATCTATCGCGACAAGCGCGTGCGCGACCAGCTTTCGCCCAAGCGGGGCAAGCTCACCCTGGAGGATTTCCGCCAGGCCTTCTTCGACGACTGGGGCACACCCTACTCGGTGTGCCGCCCGCCTCGCCTCAACTCACGCGGCGTTTCGACGGCCACCACGGCCATGATTCTGATGCGCCCGGCCGAGGGCCATCTCGAAGCCTGCCCGATGCCGGCGCTCAACCGCCAGTTCACGACCTATACGCTGACGCCGGACCGCACCGCGCAGAAGCAGGCGGCGGAGTAGCTTGGCAACACCTGAAGGCAGACGCTCTCAGGCAGCCAACATTCGCTGCAAAGCCGCGTCGAAGCGGACGGGATCGATGGTGAAATCGTTATGGCTGACCGCGCGGTCCCGGCTCGCGAGTGCTCCGAAGAGTTTGGCGTAGTGGGCATGATGGGTGCCGGCGATGTTCCAGTAGAAGGGATCGATGAAGTCGCCCGGGGACAAAACCATCACGCGGCAGGAGGGTGGTGCGAAAATGATGTTGGTGCGCGCCGCACCCTTCACCCCGATGACCGACTCGGCCTCGCTGAATATCCTGGCCTGTTGCCGAACCGAATGGGCCTCCGGCAGGATCGTCTCAAATCCGTAGCGAGCACTTATCTGGAGAAGCTCGGCCTCGTTGAGCAGCCGGCGGCTCCTGGCCTTCGCTCGCAGGACATGCAATCGGCGTGTCGGTGGCGTGGCCTTCGGCAGGGAAGCCGCCGGCAAGAGGTGCTTGCGCAATGATTGCAAAACCGCCGGCAGCATGAACAGCGGTGGAACATGGACCGGGGTCAGGTAGGCGAGATCGCGGCATCGCCAGACTTCGCTGACGTCGTGCTCGTGCACGATCGCGTTCGGCATGATGGCGTCGATGGTCTGCCGGATCACTTGGCGCAGGCCGAGCTTGGTCGTTTGGTGACGATTATGTGCTGCGTCGGCAAGGCGCGTGACTCAACCAGATACGAGAGCGCCGCTGCCTGATCGACGAGCCAGTGGCCGAAATTCTGCGACCAGGGCCGCTGCAGCAGGAGACAGCAGGCATCCAAGTTGCGGTGGACATACCCCGGCATGATGAAAGTGCCGCGATTGCCGCCGGCCGCCATGCCTTTAGGCACCACGCCCGGCTTGAGGAACTCCCGCGCGCTGTCGGCCAGCAGCCAGTGGCTCTTGCCGTCAAAAAGAACAACGCTGCCTTCGCCGACGACAGCTGCATCGGCGAAACGCAGCAGATTTCGGTCCGGGAAATCCGTGCGGATCTGCGCAAGGTACCTCGCGAGGTTGGCACGGAGATCGGGCATGACGGCGCGATCGTCGACGATCAGGGGCGCACGGCGCGTAATGCATCCCGCCTCCGCGAGACGCACAACTTGCATCGGACCCAATCCAGTGCCAGCCGCTGCCAGTCTCGCGGCCTCGACTGGACCGGCGATCTCGATAGGTGCTGCTTCCGAGATGGATGAGGTCCGCCGGTGTGCAAGATAGAGGTCGCGATTGTTCGGACCTGCGCCGATCGCAGGGGGACCCACCATCCAGTCGCTGCCAAACGATGCGGCGGCGAGGCTGGGCGGCCCGTAAAGACAGACCGGCTTGTCGCGGTCGATCAGCGCTGCGCGCCCGCTCGCGACGAGCTCGTCGTACGCCGTGCGGAGTTCCGCAAACGTCCCGATGTCGCGCGCCGCCGACCGGATCAGCCTCGCATAGCCATCGACTGCCAGCATGGCAAACCCGCCCGGCTCAACCAGTCGACCGATCTCGCCCAGCCATGCCTGCATTGACTCCCAGGACAAGGATCCCGGGAATGCCTCAACGGCGATGACCCCGTCGAAGCTTTGATCCGGCGCGTCGATCGGCGGCCGCTCTGGCAGAGGGGCGAGTTCGCCCCCTCGACATGCTGTCGTGCCCAGCGGACCGCGGCCCGTCGACGATCGAGCCCTGTCCACTCATTGTCCGGGAGCGCGAGCTGTAGTCCGCGAAGGACATGGCCGAGCTTGCAGTCGAGATAGAGGTAGCGCCCACTGCGCCTGTGCTCCAGGCCGGCAACCCATAGGCGATCGACCACCGCGTCGGCGACGGCGAGGTCCATCCCGAGCGCCGCCGCGAACGGGCCGCATTTCGGACGGGGTGGCAGCGGTGGCAGGCCGATGCCCACGGTGCGTGCCGTCTCCGCGGACAGCCTGGCAGCTGTCTCGATGAGTACCCCGGATGTCGGGAGGCCACCCTGAACCTCGATGTCGACTCCGGCTCGGACGAGCCTCGCGATGAGCGCCTGCGTTGCGAGCCGGAGCCTGTTGATGCGCAGCTTTGGCCGTCCCTCTGCTCCCTGGACGAACGAACCGGGGAATTGTCCGTGGATCGCTTCCAGAAGCTCGTCATGGGAGATCATGGGCGACGAAACTGTCCCAACCTGAAAGATCGGTAGCCATCGTCAATCTTACGCATCCTCGGGTCGTTCCAGGGTGCGTATGCGCAATCCAAGGCACTACGGGCGCCGCCTTTGGACAACGCCATCTGTGACCACGTCAGCCCGGATACCAGGTCGGCTTGCGCTTCTCGCGGAAGCTCGCGAGGCCTTCGGTGGCTTCGTCCTGCTGGCGGGTGCGCGCGTGTTCGTCGATCAGGTCGCGCAACTCGCCGTCGTCGATGAAGGCACGCGCCGAGGCGAGCGAGCGCAGCTTGGTCGCCGTGGTGGCGCGCGGCGCGTTCATCAGGACGGACTCGACGATCTTCTCGCCGGCTTCGGCCAAGCCGCCCGTCGGGCAGACTTCGTGCACGAGGCCGAGGCGCCGCGCCTCGTGGGCGCCGAAGCGTTCGCCGGTCAGCGCGTAGCGCCGCGTCTGGCGAAGGCCGATCGCCTGGCAGAGCTGCGGCAGGATGATGCCGGCCATCAGGCCCCAGCGCGTCTCACTGATGGAGAAGAGCGCATCCTCCTGGGCTACGACGACGTCGCACGCGGCGGCGATGCCGGTGCCGCCACCGAAGCAGCCGCCCTGGATCAGGGCGAGCGTCGGAACGGGGCAGGTGTCCAGTCGCGTGACTGCCGAAGCGGTGAGACGGCTCACCTTCTCGTTTTCCGCAGGCGACTGTTTGGCGACGCCGGTAATCCACGACAAGTCAGCGCCGGCCTGGAAATGCTTGCCGTTGCCGCGCAGCACGACGATGCGCAGGGTGCTCTCGGCCCCTAGCGCATCCATCGCGTCGTGCAGGCCCTGGATGAGGTCGCCGTTGTAGGCGTTGTTCACCTTGGGACGGTTCAACGTGACGGTGGCCACGCCACGGCGGTCGATCTCCCAGAGGACGGTATCGTTCGACATCGAAATCACTCGGCCTTCATGTAGCTGTCTTTGAGGGCGATCCTGCCGTCCTTCACCTCGTAGAGGTCGATGCCGTAGCGATCGAACGGCTTGCCGGCATGATCGATGCCGGTGGCCCGGAAGGTGCCGAAGAGCTTGTCGCCGGCGCGATGGATGCTGGCCTCGGAGAAGCGCACCTCGCGATGCGCCGTGCTCTTGTCGGCGAAGTGCGCGCGCAACGACTCTTTGCCCTTGAGAACGCGACCGGTCGGCGAACCGCCCGTATTGAGGCGCCATTCGAAGTCTTCGGTCACGCAGTCGGCGATCGCATCGACATCGCCCTTGTTGAAGGCCTTGCCGAAGCGGCGGAACAGGTCGTCGATGGCGTCGGCCATGATATCCTCCTTGGGTTTACTTGGTCTTGAGCAGCGAGCCGAAACAGAGCGCGATGTCGTGCTTCACGCCGTCTTGGGTGACGGCCGACAGATCATGGCGCGAGGTCTTGCAGCCGGAAGCCATGACTTCGATCTCCCGGGCCGCCACGGCGCCTCGATAGCGCAGGACGCGCGTGTCGCCAGCACCGCTCGTGTGAATAGTGAGGGTGAGCGTCGGCGCGCTTTCGGGCGCAGTCTTCTCGTCGGGCGAGAATTCCAAAGTCGAGATGTTGGCGTCATGGCCTGCATGGCGCAGGGCATCGACGGCCTCGTCGAGTTCGGGCCGAATGATGTCCCGGCATTTCACCCAGAAAGCCTGCACGAAAAGATCGGTCTCGGTGTCCATTGTCTCTCCCTCACGGATTGCCGCTCTTGCTTGGCGGCGACCCTAGCACCTCCCACGGCGGCGGCGTGAATTTCTCGAGGATGAAGTCGATGAAGGCAGTCACCTTGGGCGCGAGGTGCCGGCGGTGGGGATAGACCGCATGGATGGGAATGGGCTGTTCGGCGCGGAACTCCTCCAGCAGCGAGACCAGCTCGCCGTTCTTGATGGCGCTGGCGACGGTGAGGCGGGTCAGGCGCACGATGCCCAGCCCCTGCAGCGCCAGCCGCATCTGCGCTTCGCCCTCGGTGACCGCGACCCGGCCGCCGACCTCGATCTCGCGGATCTCGCCATCGATGCGGAACGGCCAGCGGTTGAGATAGGTGCGGTCGCGCGAGACGATGCAGCTGTGTCGTGTCAGGTCCTCGGGCCGCTGCAGGGGCCGCCGGTTCCGGAGGTAGGACGGCGAGGCACAGACCAGGCGCACGTCCTCGCCGATCTTGCGGGCCATGAAGCTGGTGTCCGCCAGCCGCCCGATGCGGATGGCGATGTCGACGCCTTCCTCGATCATGTCGACGACCCGGTCGGTCGGCATCAGCTCGAGCTGCAGCAGCGGATACCGTTCCAGGAACTCGGCGATGACGGGCGCCAGCTGGTGGGTCGAGAAGGCGAGGGACGTTGTGACTTTGAGTAGGCCGTGCGGCGCGCCGCTGCGGCGGCTGATCTGGCCCTCGAGCGTTTCGATCTCGCCGACGATCCGCCGGGCCGTAGCATAGAAGGCTTCGCCCTCCTCGGTGAGGCTGATCGCCCTCGTCGTACGCTGGAGCAGCCGCACGCCCAGCCTCGTTTCCAGGCGCGTCACCAGTTTGCTGACCGCCGAAGGAGTCAGCCCGAGGCTCGGCGCGGCTGCCGAAAGTCCTTTGGAATCAACCACCCGGACGAAGGCCGACATCTCGCTCGCGTGATCGATCATTGCTAAATTGATGAATTATATTCACGAGTGTTCGTCATACACTCGGTATTAACCTCTGAGAAGAAGAGAATTAGGTTCCTTTCAACCCTTGGAGGTTCTCATGTTCACCGTTCCCTACCCCACCATTGCCGAACGTCAGGCTCTCGAAGCCCGTGCCCACCGCCTGCGCAGCGCCGCTGTCGCTCAAATCGTCCGCGGCTTTACCCGCTGGGTTTCGGCCGCGGCTCGCTGAGCGAGGCCACTTCCAGCAACACCCTCGCCGCGGCCCGGGCCGCCGCGGCGACGGCGGGGTCGCCGCGCACGATGGCTGCTGCAATGGCCCCATCCATCAGGATCTGCAGCTGCATCGACAGCGGTTCAGCCTCGTGGATCCCGAGCTTCTCCAGCAACCCCTGAAACCACACCCGCCTCTGTTCCTTGAAAGCCAGTGCGATCCGGTTTGCGGCATGCGCCGGCTCCTTGAGCTCGGCCACGGCGTTCACGAAGGGGCAGCCGCGGAAGACGCCGGTCGCGATGGTGCGCTCCAGCCGGTCGAAGGCGCCCAGGATCTGCTCCAGCGGCGGGCGGTCCGACGGTGGCGCCGGCTTCAGGCGGCGCGACAGGTAGGCCACGATCAGGTCGTCCTTCGACGGGAAGTGATTGTAGAGCGTGCGCTTGCTGATGCCGATCTCGGCCGCGATGGTATCGACGCCCACGGCGCGGATGCCCTGGCCGTAAAACAGCCGGTCCGCAGTCTCGAGGATGCGTTCCTGCATCGCTGCCCTGACATCCGCTCTTCCCATCCCGCCTTGACCCCTTTCCGGCGCCATCCGTAAATTACACAGATCTGTGTAATATTGGGAGGCCGTGCCATGACCATTCTAAAGGACTTGCGGCCCGTCATGCCGATTCTGATCGGCGCCTCGGTCATGTTGAGCCTCGGCATGGGCGTGCGCCAGAGCTTCGGATTGGTGATGCCATCGCTCACGCGCGACATCGCCCTCACGGTCTCCGACTTCGCGCTGGCCATGTCGGTCCAGAACCTCGCCTGGGGCTTCCTGCAGCCGGTCGCCGGTGCCCTGGCGGTCCGCCTAGGTTTCCGGCCGATCATGGTCGGCGGCGCGGCCCTCTACGTTGCGGGACTTGCCCTGTTTTCGCGGGCGGACGGCATGATCGGCGTGATGCTGGGCGGCGGCGTGCTGATCGGGATGGCGCTGGCCTGTACCGCCTCGGCGATCTCTCTCGCCGTCGGCGCGCGCGCCGTGCCCGCGAAGTCGCGCAGCTTCGTGCTGGGCGCCATCACCGCAACCGGCTCGCTGGGCGCCCTGCTCTCGGCACCGCTCGGTCAAGCCCTGACGACCGAGCTGGGATGGCGCGCCGGGCTGCTGGGCTTCCTCGCCCTGACCGTGTTCATGCTCCCGGCAGCCTGGATCGCCGGCCGGGCCGACCGCCTGTCGCCTCCCGTCCCGGCCACGGGCGACATCAGCGCCGCCTCTCCGCGGATCGCGCTCCGGGCTGCGCTGCATAACCCCTCGTTTCTGGTGATGACCGCGGCCTATTTCGTGTGCGGCATGCAGCTCCTGTTCATCACCACCCACCTGCCGTCCTATCTCGCGATCTGTGGCATGGATCCGTCGCTCAGCGCCGGCGCGCTGGGCGCGATCGCGCTGTTCAATGTGTTCGGGAGTCTCTTCTTCGGCTGGGCAGGCGGCCACTGGTCGAAGCTCGGTCTGCTGGGCGGCATCTATATCGCCCGCTCGATCGTGCTCGCCTGCTATTTCGTCATGCCGCCGACGCCGGCCAGCACGCTCGTCTTCGCCTCGGCGATGGGCTCCCTGTGGCTGGGCGTCGGGCCGCTGGTCGCCGGCTCCGTGGTCGAGATGTTCGGCCTGCGCTGGCAGGCGATGATCCAGGGCGTCGCCTTCATGAGCCACCAGGTCGGCAGCTTCGTGGGTGCCCTGGGCGGCGGTCTGCTGTTCGACGCGCTGCGCTTCTACGACCTCGCCTAGCGCCTCGGCGTGGCGATGGGACTCACCGCCGGCATCGTGCAGGTGGCGTTCGCGCTGATGCGCCCGCCACCCGCCCCGAGGCCTATTGCGGCTTGAAGTCCGGCTTGATCTCCTGCTTGCGCCACTTGAAGCGCAACTCGGCCAGACCGACGCTCAGCACGTAGAAGACCGGCGTGAAGATCAGGCCGAAGATCGTGACGCCGATCATGCCGGAGAACACGGCCGTGCCGAGCGATTGGCGCATCTCCGCGCCGGCGCCCGTGCTGATGACAAGTGGTACCACGCCCAGAATGAAGGCGAGCGAGGTCATCAGGATCGGCCGCAGGCGCGTCTTGGAGGCCGTGACGGCGGCGTCGAACCGGTTCATGCCCTGCTCGTGCGCCTGCTTGGCGAACTCCACGATCAGGATGGCGTTCTTCGCCGCCAGGCCGACCAGCACGACGAGACCGATCTCGACGAGGACATTGCGGTCGAGGCCGCGGATGTTCACGCCGATCATGGCCGCCAGGATACACATCGGCACGATCAGGATGACGGCGAGCGGCAGCAGCCAGCTCTCGTACAGCGCCGCCAGCAGCAGGAACACGAACAGCACGGCGAGGCCAAAGGCCAGGATCGCGGTGCTGCCGGCCAGCTTCTCCTGCAGCGCGATCTCGGTCCATTCGAAGCCGAAGCCCGACGGCAGCACCTTTTCCGCCAGCGCCTCCATCGTGGCGATGCCCTGCCCCGACGAATAGCCGCGCTGCAGCGCGACCTGCACCTCGGCCGCCGGATAGAGGTTGTAGCGGGCGACCCGGTAGGGACCGGTGATGTCCTCGAAGGTCGCGACGGCGCCGATCGGCACCATCTCGCCGCTCACGCTGCGGGTCTTCAGGTTCTCGACGTCGCGCAGGGTGAGGCGATAGGGATCGTCGGCCTGCACCGTCACGCGGTAGGTGCGGCCGAGGATGTTGAAGTCGTTGACGTAGGCCGAGCCCATGTAGGCCGATAGCGTCTCGAACACGCGGGCGATCGGCACGCCGAGCTGCTCGGCCTTGGTCCGGTCGATGTCGGCGTAGATCTGCGGCGTGCGCGTGTTGTAGAGCGTGAAGGCCTGGGTGAGCCCCGGCGATTGTCCGGCCGCGCCGGCGAGGGCCCAGGTGGCGCCTTCCAGGGCGGTCAGGCCGCGCGAGGCGCGATCCTGCACGTAGCCCTTGAGACCGCCGCCGGTGCCGATGCCCGGCACGGAGGGCGGCTCGAGGACGAACACGAAGGCCTCGCGCAACGCGAACATCTGCCCGCGCAGGTCGGCCAGGATCATGTCCTTAGTGATGCCCGGTCGCTGGTCGAAGGGCTTCAGGGTCACGAAGATCACGCCCGTGTTGGGCGCGTTGGTGAAGGTTGCGCCATCGAAGCCGACGAACGAGACGGCGTCGGCGACTCCGGGGCGCGACATGATGATCTCGCTGGCCTTGCGCACCAGCGCGTCCGACCGCTCGAGCGTGGCGCCGGCGGGCAGCTGCATGGCGGCGATCAGGTAGGAGCGGTCGAGCTGCGGCACCAGGCCGGTCGGCGTCGAGGCGAGGCGGTTCTGGGTGAGCGCCAGTAGGCCGGCATAGATCGCCAGCATGATGAAGCCCATGCGGATCACCCGCGCGGTCATGCGGCCGTAGAGGTTCGTCAGCGCCTCGAAGCCCCGGTTGAACCCGCGGAAGAACCAGTGGACCGGCCAGGCGAGCCGGTCCATCAGGCCGGGCCTGGGCTTCTCGACAGGCGACAGGGCATGCGACTTCAGCAGCAGGGCCGCCATCGCCGGTGAGAGCGTCAGCGACACGAAGGCCGAGATCGCGGTCGAGGCGGCGATGGTGATGGCGAACTGCTTGTAGAAGGTGCCCTGCAGGCCGGTGATGAACGCTGTCGGCAGGAAAACCGCGATCAGCACCAGCGAGATCGCGATCAGCGCGCCGCCGACCTCGTCCATCGTCTTGTGCGCGGCTTCCTTGGGCGACATGCCCTGTGCCAGGTAGCGCTCGACGTTCTCGACGACGACGATGGCGTCGTCGACCACGATGCCGATCGCCAGCACCAGGCCGAACAGCGACAGCGTGTTGAAGGAGATGCCCACCGCGGCCATGACGGCGAAGGAACCGATCAGCGACACCGGGATGGCGAGGATCGGGATGATCGCCGCCCGCCAGGTCTGCAGGAACAGGATCACGACGACGACGACCAGGATCACGGCCTCGAACAGCGTCGTGATGACGGCGTCGACCGAGGCCTGGATGAAGGTCGTGGGATTGTAGACGATCGAGTAGTCGAGGCCGGCCGGGAAGGTTTTCTTCAGCCGCTCCATCTCGGCGATGACCGCGTCCGAGGTGGCGAGCGCGTTGGAGCCGGGCCGCTGGAAGATGCCGAGCGCCGTGGCCGTCTTGTTGTTGAGGTAGGCGTTCAGCGTGTAGTCCTGCGCGCCCAGCTCGACGCGCGCGATGTCGCGCAGGCGCGTCACCGATCCGTCCGGCTCGGCGCGGATCACGATGTTCTCGAACTGCTCGGGCGAACTCAAACGTCCCAGAGTGCGGACCGACAGGGTGAACGCGCCCGGCGATACCGCCGGGGCCTGGTTGACCGCACCGGCGGCCACCTGGAGGTTGGCCGCCCGCAGCGCCAGCACGACTTCGCCGGCCGTGAGGTTGCGCGCGGCAACCCGGGCCGGGTCAAGCCAGATGCGCATCGAGTAGTCGCGGCCGCCGAACACCAGCACGTTGCCGACGCCGTCGACGCGGGTCAGCACGTCCTTCACGTAGAGCGTGGCGTAGTTGGAGATGTACTGCTGGTCGCGGCTGCCGTCGGGCGAGACCATGTGCACGACCATCATCAGGTCGGGCGAGGCCTTGCGCACCACGATGCCGAGGCGCTGCACGTCCTCGGGCAGGCGCGGCTGGGCTACCGCGACGCGGTTCTGCACCAGCACCTGCGCCTGGTCTATGTCGACGCCGGGCTTGAACACCACGTTGATCGACAGGCGGCCGTCACCGGTCGACTGCGACTGGATGTAGAGCATGTCGTCGACGCCGTTGACCTCGAGCTCGATCGGCGTGGCGACGGTCTCGGCGATCACCTCGGCGGAGGCGCCGGGATAGATCGCGGTGATGTTCACGGTCGGCGGCGCGATCTCGGGATACTCGGCCACGGGCAGGCCACGCTGGGCGATGAAGCCCACGATCACGATGATGACCGAGAGCACCGACGCGAAGATCGGCCGGTCGATGAAGAAATGTGAAAAGCGCATGACGGGCCCTTACCTGGCCTTGGCGACGATCTCGCCCTTCTGGGGCACGACCTTCGCGCCCGGCCGGACCATGGGATTGGCGAGGCCGTCGAGCACCACCTTGTCGGTCGGCGCGAGGCCGGAGCGGATCACCCGCAGCCCGTCGACGATCGTGCCGAGCGTGACGGGCTTGGCCTGCACAACGCCGTCGTCGCCGACGGTGAAGACGATCTTGCGCGCTTGGTCGGAGATGATGGCAGAGTCGGGGACCAGCAGCGCGTCATACTCGCCACCGAACAGCTGCAGGCGACCGAATATGCCCGGCGTCAGCAGCTGGTCCTTGTTGTCGACCAGGGCACGGACGCGGATCGTGCCCGAGCGCGCGGTCATCGCATTGTCCACGAAGTCGACCTTGCCGGTGCGCTTCCAGTCGGTTTCGTCGGACAAACGGATGCGGACGGGATTGGCGCCGTCCCGCGAGGAGGCGAGGGCACCCGACAGGATCAGGCGGCTGTAGCGGAGATGATCGGCCTCGGAGATGTCGAAGACGAAGCGAATGGGATCGAGCGTGACGATCGTGGCGAGCAGCGTAGCCCCGGACTGTCCACCCGCGATCAAGTTGCCGGCATCGACCTTGCGGTCCGAAATGCGACCGGCGATCGGCGCCGTGACGTTCGTCCATTCGAGATTGAGCTGAGCGTTGCGCAGCGCGGCTTGGGCGGACTTGAGCTGGGCGCGGGCGACGGCGAGCGTCGACTTGCGCGAATCCTGCTCGGCCTCGGTGATGGTGCGGGAGGCGATCAGCGATGCGCCGCGGCCGACCTGCAGCTCCGCCAGTTCGACCTGCGCCTTGTTGCGCGCGACATCGGCCTCGGCCGATTCGACGGCGATCTCGTAGGGCCTCTTGTCGATGGTGAACAGCGGATCACCCTCCTTGACGACCTGGCCGTCACGGAAGTCGATCTTGTCGATGAAGCCGGAGACGCGCGCCCTCACTTCGACGGTGGCGACGGCTTCGAAGCGGCCGGAATAC
>JAGNNA010000317.1 GCA_017990895.1 Reyranella sp. | reverse complement strand
CGTCGGCATCTTCCCCAACGAAGCCGCCATCACCCGCCTCGTCGGAGCCATTCTGCTCGAACAGAACGACCAGTGGGCCGTCCAGCGCGCCCGCTACATCACGCTGGAAAGTATCTCACCCGCCGGCGATGATCCCATTGTCAGCCTGCCCATCGCGGCTGACTGACCGATCCGGCTCCGGCTCGGAAGCGTCGTACTGGCTGAACGTCAGATACACCACGCCTCGGGGCACGACCCGCTACGGCGGCGTCGACCAACACCACGAGCGTTACAGCCTAGATGTTTAGTCCCGGCATTTGCTGGAGCGGATCGAGGGGCGTGATGCGTCTGCAGACGCACCAAGGAAAAATATTTCTGTTTGACTGCAGTAATATCGGACCCATTACTGCACTCAAATTGCGGTTTGTTAAGGCAGGCAGACATGGTCTCGACAGGGGTGCCGGTCGAAATGGGTAAGTCCCGCTACGTCCCGAATGGGCGCACGGCTGGGAAGGCGCCGTACGGCGTGTTTGCCGCGTTCCCAAGCGGGTTAGGGCAAACCCTGAAGTCGAATTCCGGTCACGTTTCCCTGAAAGCCGATGAAGTCCTGTTCTTCGAGGGCGACGTCGACGATCGTCTCTATTAGGTGATCGGCGGAGTCCTGAAAGCGACCGCGATGTCACCCAATGGATAAGAGCGCATCATCGCAATGCTGGGGCCCGGAGCGGTCTTCGGCGAGTTGGGCATGCTGGACGGCGGCCGGCGGTCGACGACGGTTCAAGCAATCCGTCCGAGCGAACTGCATTTTGTTTCGCGGGAGAAGTTCCACTCGCTCTCGCTCACCGATCCAAAACTGCTTCAGCACTTTCTGGATACGCTGGTGCGTCGTTTGCGGAGGGCCGATCAGGAAGTTGCAGCCAGCTTGCTGCCGATAAAGGTCCGCGTGGCGCGGGCCCTCTTCGAGATGATCGACCTGTTCGGGGAGAACGAGAATCCTGCGGGCACGGTCGTCGTGACGCAGCACCTGCGCCAGACCGATATCGCGGCGCTCGCCGGCGTTTCCCGCGAGAGCGTTACTCAGGTCATCGCCGCGCTGAAGAGGCAAGGCGTCTTGAAACAGCTGAGTCGCTTCTCCTTTCGCATCGATCGCGTCCGCCTGGACAACGAAGCCCATCCTGTGCCCTGGGCACAGACGACCTCACTTCACTCTGCACTTCAAAGGCGCCGCCGCAGGCCCGTCAGGTCATTTGCCTGACCGCTCTCGGCGCTCCACGGTCTCGGCAGAAGCGTCAAAGCCTCAGCAACCAGGCTTCCACGTTGCCCTTGCCCTTGACCTCGATCTCGCCGCGGGCCTCGAAGACGAACTGGTCCTTGAGCTTTTCGTAGACCGGCCGCGTGACCTGCACCGAGTCGGGAATACCGCCGGATTCCATGCGGCTCGCCAGGTTCACGGTGTCGCCCCACAGGTCGTAGATGTACTTGCTCTTGCCGATGACGCCGGCCACGACAGGGCCGCTGTTGATGCCGACGCGCAGCTTCATCGACACGCCGTGCTCCATCGCGTGCTCGCGCGTGATGTGCACCATGCGGATCGCCATGCGCACCATCCGTTCGGCATGGTTGGGCACCGGCACCGGCAGGCCGCACACTGCCATGTAGGCATCGCCCACCGTCTTGATCTTCTCGATGCCGAGCTCGCTCGCCGCGAGATCGAAGCGGGTGAACAAGCCGTTCAACAGCGTGACCACGTCGGCCGGCGGCATCTCCGAAGACAGGGCCGTAAAGCCTACGAGATCGGCGAAGGCAACCGTGACCTCCGCGAAGCCGTCGGCGATCCCCTGCTCCCCGCCGCGCAGGCGATTGGCGATCGGCGCCGGCAGCACGTTGAGCAGCAGTTCCTCGTTCTCGCGGTTCTTCGTCTCGATGACGACGTTCTTCTGGTTGATGTCGTCGATCATCCCGTTGAAGGCGAGGCAGAGCTGGCCGATCTCGTCGCGCGTCCGCACCGGCACATGCGCGTCGTGGTCGCCGGCCGCGAAACGGCGCACGCCGGCGGTGAGTTCGCGCAACGGGCCGAGCAGCGAGCGCGAGAGCCAGGCGCCGGTCACGATCACCACGAGGAAGGCGATCCCGCCCACGATCATCAGGTCGCGCTCCAGGCGGTACACCGGCGCGAAGGCCTCGGCAGCATCGATCTTGGCGACCAGCCCCCACTTGACCCCGGGAATCCGGACCGGCCCCCACGAAGCGAGGGTGGGAATGCCGCGATGGTCCTTGATCTCGCCGGCCCCCTCGACGCCGCCGATCGCCGCCCGGCTCGCGGAAGTGTCTGCACGCTGGTGAAGGAGCGGCGACCCGTATCGTCTGATGGCGGCCAGTTCCTCGTCGGAGGCACCGCCCGCCTTCAGGTCGGCGAAGTAAAGGTCGGTGTTCTCGAAGAAGTTGCGGCCGCTCGAGCGAACCAGGAAGTCCGGCCCCACCAGATAGGCCTCGCCGGTGGCGCCGAAGCCCTCGTTGCGCCAGCGGCGGCCGCCGGTGACGATGGCGTCGATCTCCTCGATGGCCAGTTCGGCGACCAGCACGCCGGTCACCACGCCTTGTTCGATCACCGGCGCCGCCATGAAGGCCGACGGCACGCCACCCGCGGGCAGGTAGGCGGAGAAATCCTCCAGGCACGTGGCCGACGGATCGGGTGAAGTCGCGCACCGCGCCGCTGCCGCCGCCAGATTGGAATGGCGATAGGGGCCGGCCCGCAGCGACGTCGCGAAATCAGGGTCCTTGTCGACGGTGTAGATCAGCCGCCCGCTCTGCGGGTCGACGATCATGAAATCCTGGAACCCGAGCGTTGCGCCGGCCGTCCGCATCAGCGGGTGGTAGATCGCGTGGACCTTGCTGTACGCGCTGCCGTCGCCGGGGTTATCGAGCAGGTCGCGGCGGCCCTCGGGATGGGGATTCCTGACGATGTAGAGGTCCTGCAGGAAGTAAGGCGCGGCCGTCATCGGCATGAATTCGTCCGCGCTCACGTCCTTGCCGAGCAGCTTGCGCACCGTCGGCATGTACTGTGTGTCGTACCATGCGTGCACGGCCTGCTTCACATCGGAAGGCACCTCCTTCCCGTCGAGTTCGTCGACGGCCTCGCGGAAGCCGCGCGTGGCGTCGACGACCATCTTCGAGGCCGCGAGCAGGCGGACCTCGTTGCGCACGGTGCGGAAGTAGGATTCGACCTGGTGGGCCTTGGTCTCGCGCGCGGCGGTGAGCTGGGCGAAGATCGCCCGCTCCAGCGCCTCGCGGGCGCGGATGTAGCCCAGCACGCCGGTGATCATGACCGCCACCGCGCCCAGCAGCAGCAGGATCGCGAACAGCTTTGCCGCCAGGCCCCAGCGGACGGGCCGTGATTCGGCGGCGACCTCCGTCATCGGAGGCCTCTATCCCTTCTTGGCGCCGTAGGTCCCGCCGGAGTTGATCGCGCGGATCTCGGCCGCGGACTTGGCCTTGCGCATCTTCTCGAGCTTGTCGGCCTCGTCGGCCAGCATCGCCTGGGCGTTCTTCAGGACCGCGCGTGCGTGCTGGGCGGGGAACTTCACCGCGCCGTTCTCGTCCATGTGGATCAGTTCACCCGGCGCCACGTCCATGCCGCCGACCGATACCGGCGCATTGACCGACTGCACCGCCATTTCGCCATGACCGGCCGTGACGCCGCCCAGCAGCATCTGGAACTTCATGCGCCGGATCGCGTCGACGTCGCGCGACGGGCCGTTCGACAGCAGGCCGACGCACCCGACCGCCTGCATCGAGGTCGTCATCATCTCACCGGCGAGGCCCGCCTTGTTCATCAGCTCGGGCGGCCACTTCTGCTGGATGACCAGGATGGTCGGCTTCTTCATGGCGTCGAGCGCATCGACCACGTCCATGAAGTTGAGCCGGCCAGCGAAGTTCGGATCCGGCAGGCCGTACACGCAGGTGACCGCGTAGCCGATGATGGCGCCCATTTCCGGGTACATGCAGCGGATCGACGTGTCGGTGTACCAGTTCTCGGTCCAGGGATTGTAGAGGCCGAGGCAGAGGGGATTCTTCGGATAGGTCGCGACCACGTTGGTGATGGTCGGCGTGTCGATCTTGCGCAGCTCGGCGAACAGCTGGTCTTCGGAAAGCTCGGTCATGTCGATGTTTCCCCCTGGGTGCGGGCTCGTTCTTCGCGCGAATGGGAGCGGCGGGCAAGACCCCGCCTCGCTCGCTCAGCGTGTCTGTCGCCGCTTCCACCATTCCGCGAACTCGCCGACGACGCCCTTGCGGAAGGCGAGCACGATCACGACGAAAATGGCGCCCTGGATCACCAGCACGAACTCACCGGTCGCCGCCAGGTAGTTCTGCATCGTGATGATGATGAAGGCACCGACAACCGGCCCGACGATCGTGCCCAGGCCGCCGACGAGCGCCATCAGCACGACCTCGCCCGACATGGCCGCGCTCACGTCCGTCAGAGTGGCGAACTGGAGCACCATCGCCTTGGTCGAGCCGGCGAGGCCCGCCAGCGCCGCCGACAGCACGAAGGCCAGCAGCTTGTAGCGATCGGCCTCGTAGCCCAGCGACTGGGCGCGCTGCTCGTTGTCGCGGATCGCCTTCAGCACCTGGCCGAAGGGCGAATGGATGATGCGGTAGATGGCGAAGTAGCCGAACAGGAAGATGGCCAGCACGACGTAGTAGAGGACCCGGTCGTCCTTGGTCGGAATGAGCCCGCCCAGTAGCGCCTTGCGCGGAATGCCCTGCAGCCCGTCCTCGCCGTGCGTGAACGGCGCCTGGACACAGAAGAAGTAGATCATCTGCGCGAAGGCCAGCGTGATCATGGCGAAGTAGATGCCCTGACGGCGGATCGCCAGCGCGCCCGTGACCAGCCCGACCAGCGCCGCGCCGCAGACGCCGGCCAGCAGGCCGAGTTCGGGCGGCATGTCCCAGGCCTTCACGACATGGCCGAAGAAGTAGCCCGCCGTGCCGAAGAACATGGCATGGCCGAAGCTCATCAGCCCGACATAGCCCAGCAGCAGGTTGAAGGCGCAGGCGAACAGCGCGAAGCACAGCGCCGTCATCAGGAACACCGGATAGGCGAACCAGGGCGCGGCCAGCGCCACGACGGCCAGGGCGGCGACGAGAAGGCGTTGCGCGTTCATTTGGTCTGCCCGAACAGGCCGGCCGGCTTGATCAGCAGGACGAGCGCCATGACGACGAAGATCACCGTGTTGGAGGCCGGCGGATAGAACACCTTGGTCAGCCCCTCGACGAGGCCGAGGCCGAAGCCGGTCACGATCGAACCCATGATCGACCCCATGCCGCCGATCACCACGACTGCGAAGACGACCAGCACGAGGTTGACGCCCATCAGCGCCGACACCTGCTGGATAGGCGCGGCGAGCACGCCGGCCAGCGCCGCCAGCCCGACGCCCAGCCCGTAGGTGAGCGTGATCAGCCGCGGCACGTTGATGCCGAAGGCCCGCACGAGCATCGGGTTCTCGGTGGCCGCGCGCAGATAAGCGCCGAGCTTGGTGCGCTCGATGCCGTACCAGGTGGCGAGGCAGATCACGAGCGCCGCCACCACAACGAAGCCGCGATAGGTCGGCAGGAACATGAAGCCGAGATTGAAGCCGCCGGGAATCGGGTTGGGATAGGGCGCGCCCGAGGACCCCCACTTCCACTGGAAGAGCCCCTCGATCACCAGGGCGAGACCGAAGGTGAGGAGGAAGCCGTACAGATGGTCGAGATGATAGATGCGTTTAAGGATCAGCTTCTCGAGCACGATGCCGAACAGGCCGACGATGATCGGGGCGATGACGAGCGACGCCCAGAACGGCACGTCGAGAAGGCCG
>JAGNNA010000316.1 GCA_017990895.1 Reyranella sp. | reverse complement strand
CTGAAATGGCGGGCTTGGGAGTGGGTATGTCGGACGTCGAGATCGCGCGGCGCGCAATCAAGAAGCCAATGAAGGAAGTCGCAGGCCGCCACGGCATCCCAGAAGATGCACTGGAGCCGTATGGCCGCGACAAGGCGAAGCTCGATGGCGAATACGTGAAGTCGCTCGCGGGCCGCAAGCCGGGGCATCTGATTCTGGTGACCGCGATCAATCCGACCAAGGCAGGCGAGGGCAAGACGACCACGACGATCGGGTTGGGCGATGCGCTCAGCCGCCTCGGCAAGAAAACCGCGATCGCCCTCAGGGAGCCGAGTCTCGGTCCCTGCTTCGGGCAGAAGGGCGGCGCGACCGGTGGCGGCCAGGCCCAGATCGTCCCGATGGCGGAGATCAACCTCCACTTCACCGGCGACTTCCATGCGATCACGACCGCGCACAATCTGCTGGCCGCGATGCTCGACAATCACATCTATTGGGGCAATGCGCTGGGCATCGACGCCCGCCGCGTGTTCTGGCCGCGCGTGCTCGACATGAACGACCGGGCGCTGCGCGATACGGTCGTCAGCCTCGGCGGCGTCGCAAACGGCTTCCCGCGCCAGACCCGATTCGACATCACGACCGCCTCGGAAGTGATGGCGATCCTATGTCTTGCCCGCGATCTCGAGGATCTGGAGCAGCGGCTGGCCCGGATCGTCGTGGCCGAGACGCGCGACGGCAAGCCGGTGACGGCTGGCGATCTCAAGGCCGCCAGAGCGATGGCGGCCGTGCTGAAGGATGCGGCCAAGCCGAACCTGGTGCAGACGCTCGAGAACAATCCCGTGCTGATCCATGGGGGGCCCTTCGCCAATATCGCACATGGCTGCAATTCGGTGATCGCCACGCGCGCGGCCCTGGCGCTGGGCGACTATGTCGTCACCGAAGCGGGCTTCGGCGCCGATCTCGGCGCCGAGAAGTTCCTGGACATCAAATGCCGGCAGGCCGGGTTGAAGCCCGAACTGGCCGTAGTCGTTGCCACCGTGCGTGCGCTCAAACTGCACGGAGGGGCCGACGAGAAGTCGCTGGCGAAGGAGGATGTCGCCGCCGTCGAGCGCGGCCTGCCCAACCTGCTGCGTCACGTCGAGAACCTGCGCAAGTTCGGCCTGCCAGTGCTGGTCGCGATCAACCGATTCCTGACCGACACTCCCGCCGAACTCGAGACGATCGAGGCGCAGTGCGCGGTGGCGGGCGCCAAGGCCTATCTCTGCGAGCACTGGGCCAAGGGTGGCGCCGGCGCAGAAGACCTTGCGCGGGCCGTCGTCGCGACGCTCGACGAAGACAAGGCGGCATTCAAGCCGCTCTATCCCGACGATCTGCCGCTCGTCGGGAAGATCGAGACCATCGCGCGCGAGATCTATCGCGCGTCGGGCGTGGCGATCGCCGGGCCGGCGTTGCGCCGGCTGACGGCGCTGGAGGCCGGAGGCTACGGCAGGCTGCCGGTCTGCATCGCCAAGACCCAGTACAGCTTCGCTGCCGATCCCGAACTGCGCGGTGCGCCGACGGACCATACCCTGCCCATCCGCGAGGTGCGCCTGTCGGCCGGCGCCGGCTTCGTCGTGGCGATGGCGGGTGAGATCATGAGCATGCCGGGCCTGCCGCGCGTGCCCGCCGCGGAAGGCATCCGGCTGACGACTGACGGCCAGGTAGACGGGATCTTCTGAGATGCGGACCTATTCGTTCGTCACCGTCGACGTCTTCACCACCACACGGTTCGGCGGCAATCCGCTGGCGGTCTTTCCCGATGCGACCGGCATGAGCGACGCGGAGATGCAGTCGCTCGCCGCCGAATTCAACCTGAGCGAAACGACATTCGTCCTGCCGCCGGAGGATCCGGCGAACACGGCGCGGGTGCGTATCTTCACGCGCACGCGCGAGATGCCCTTTGCCGGCCATCCCAACGTCGGAACAGCCTATGTGCTGGCGCAGCAGGGCAGGGACAAAGAGGGCAAGCTCCTGTTCGAGGAATTGGCCGGGCTCGTCGCCATCGATGTCGAGCGCGATGCCACGGGAGCACCGATCGGCGCCACCATCGCTGCGCCGCAGCCGCTGTCGCTGGGGCCGGAGCTGCCGGTCGAGACCATCGCCGCCTGCGCGTCGCTGACACCGGCGGATATTCGCGTGGGTGCGCACAAGCCGGTCGGGGCTTCGCTGGGCAATCCCTTTGTCATCGCCGAAGTCGGGTTATCCGCCCTGGAAAGGGCGACGCCGGATTTCCCGTCGTTTCGTCAGGCCCTGGAGCAGACGCCCGCCCTGAATGGCCGCCTCGGACTGTATCTGTACGCCCATGCGACGGAGGGCAGTGTCCAGGCTCGCATGTTCGCGCCGCTGGGCGGCACGATCGAGGACCCCGCAACCGGCAGCGCCGCGGGGCCTCTGGGTGCGCTTCTTCTGTCGCTCACCAGCGCCGCGGAACTGCGGCTCGACATCCACCAGGGCGTCGTGATGGGAAGGCCGAGCCTTCTGCGGGTCGTGGCCCGTCGTGGTGCCGACGGCATCCGGGCCACGATCGCCGGCCAGTGCGTGCCGGTGCTGCGTGGCGAGGCCGTCCTCTGAGCTAGTGCGGGCGAAAGGCGTGCTGCTTCAGGTCGGCAAGCGACACGACGTGGAGCGTGACGGCATGGGTCGCCTCGAGCACGACTTGCGGCGCAACGTCGGCATCGAAGGCTTCCTTCCAGCGGCTGGCGCACAGGCACCAACGCTCGCCCGGCTTGAGGCCAGGGAAGCCATACTGGGGCATCGGCGTGCTGAGATCGTTGCCGCGCGAATTGGAAAACAGCAGAAATTCGGCGGTCAGGACGACGCAAACCGTATGCAGGCCAAGGTCCTCGGCGCCGGTATTGCAGCATCCATCGCGATAGAAGCCGGTCACGGGATGGGTGGAGCAGGGCTCCAGCACGCCCCCCAGCACGTTTATGGACGGGGCGCGACGGTCGGGGCGGCCCTGCTCGGGCGTCTGATCGAACATAAACCTATCGTAGCATCTGGAAATTCAGCTTTCGAGGTGGCGGGGCCGCTGGTAGAAACCCTCGCGTCAAAGCGGTGTAGGGCGGGGCGTAGCGCAGTCTGGTAGCGCGTCTGCCTTGGGCGCAGAAGGTCGTCGGTTCGAATCCGGCCGCCCCGACCACGCCCGAAAACGGAGTAGCGGGAGCCATGCAGGTTCGCATCTTCAAGCCGGCCAAGACGGCCATGCAGTCGGGAACGGGCAATACCCATGAATGGGTGCTGGAGCCGGAGCCGTCGCGCAAGGAGATCGATCCGCTGATGGGCTGGACCAGCTCGCGCAACACGATGCAGCAGGTGCGCCTGTTCTTCCCGACGCTCGAGGAAGCCAAGGCCCATGCGGAGAAGAACGGCTGGCAATATACGGTCGAGCAGCCGCACAGCCGGCCCGTGCGGGCCAAGGCCTATGCGGATAATTTCGCCTATAATCGCGTCGGCCGCTGGACGCACTGAACGTCAGGGCCCGGCGTGTGATATTCAGACGGCAGGCGCCCGTAGCTCAGTGGATAGAGCAACCGCCTTCTAATGCGTTGGTCCCTGCCTAAGTCTTTGAATTCATTGCGTTCGGCGGCGGGCAAATGCCCCGGAAACCCTCGCTTTTCCGGGCGAGTCCCCAACGAAGTCCCCAACGCTATCTGACCACCTTCAGCTTGGCCCGCCGCTTCGCCGCGCGGTTGGCAGCACCGGCCAGTTCCTGGTCGTCCAGTCCGATGTATTTCTGGGTCGTCGACATGCTGGCGTGCCGGGCCAGGAGCCGAGTGGCGGTGGCGCCGGCGACCCGGTCGATGTCGGTGATGTAGGCCGCCCGGACGTCGTGGTAGCGGTGCGGGTGGTCGACCCCGGCGGCCTTGGCCGAGGTGTTCCACGACTTACGGATCGATTTCAGCGGGCCCCAGATCGAGCGACCGGTGACGGGATCGACCGCGTCGTCTGCCGGCGCCTCGCCGAGCCGCATCCGGCGGGTGGCCTTCAGGCCCGGCCACGTCACGAGGTGCGTCTGACCTCGCCGGCGGGCTTGGGCCTCGAGCTGCAGGACCAGCGCCCATCCGATCTCCCCGCCGTGCAGCGGTTCGTCGCGGCCGCTCTTCGTCCCGCCACCCAGAAGGCGAAGGCAGCGCGCCTGGTGGTCGATGTGCCGCAGGCCCATGGTCAGGGCCTCGCTGAGCCGGCAGCCGAAGAAGCGGGCCAGCAAGGCGGCTTCCTGCGTCCAGGGCGGCGCCGCCTCGATCCGGCTGGCCAGCTCGGCCTCCGGCATCGGGGTCGGCACGCGCTTGACCTCGAAAACCGGCGATACCACCGGCGGGAACGGAAGCGCGCTGTGCCCGGTCATTGGATCCTGCGTCTTGTGCGCGATGTCCAGGGCGCACCGCAGGACGTCGAGGCAGTGGTTGACCTCCGATGCCGATCGCGGCCGGTCCAGCTCGCGCCATAGCCGCGGGTTGCCGTGGTCGGCCTCTGCGATCTTGCGGGGGCCGCCGATCCAGACCTTGCGTTTCTGGGCTACGGCAAAGGCGCGATAGGCCTCGACGTTCGGGGCGTCGATCTCAACGATCGGCCGACCAGGACCGAAGAAGCGCAGCAGTTCGCCGACGATCCGGCGCACGCTCGCGCCGTGACTGGCGCTGCTATCGACCTGGCGGGCGATGTGATGGGTGAGCGCCTGAGCCAGAAGATACCCTCCGGGCCGGATGCCGCTCTTGGCCATGCCTTGGCCGGCCTTGGCGGCGGCGCGCACCCGGCCTTCGGCATCGGCCGCCTCGCTGCGCTTCGTCGCCGGCGTCCCGTCGGGCTTGAGACAGTAGCCGCGGAAGCGCTCGCCGCCGATGACGAAGTCATAGGCCCATTGATTGCCGCGCTGCTTGTTCCGGAACACGCTCATGACGGGACCCTATATCCGGACACCTATTTTCCGCAACGAGGCCAAGGTCTCCTCCAGGATGGCCGAGTTTCTCGCTTGCGACGGGCGGGGAGGCGCCGGGGCGTGCCGCGCCTGTCCGCCGACGATGTGCCTGCGCTGGTAGGCCTTGATCGACGCCGCATGCACGCGGACGCCGCGAGGCGCCTTGCCGGCGACGAACTTGCCGATGCGATGGCCGCTCAGCTGGTTGGCGTCGAGAAGCTCCCGCACCGTCGACGTAGCGCAGCCCAGACGGCGCGCAGCCTCGGCGATGGTCACCGATTCCTCGGTGTCGTCATCCTGGCAATCATCGGTGAGGGCGAGGCGGAGCATGGCTATGCGATCCCCGCCGCCCGCTCGACGATCTTCGGCCGCGCCCGCTCCCAATTCTCATCGATCCAGCGCACTACGATCGAGCCCAGTTTGTAGCGCTTCTCGGTATCCATCAGGCGCTTGATCCGACGAAGCGTGCGCCGAAGCCGCTCGTCGCGCTGGCGCAAGTCTGCCGGGCAGGCTTGCCAGTGTTTGCCGCACATCACAACGGATCCTGCGGGCCACGGCGTCAGGTTCTTGTCGTTCCGGCAGGTGCGGCCGCAGAACGGCACACAGCACGCACCGTGACGCCGTCGCCCTCGGCGGGGTAAGTCGGCTTCATGCGTCGCGCCCCGCATAGTCCAGCGGCTTGCATGTGCCGGCGAGATAGAGCGGGTGGCGCGGCATACCGGTTGCCGTCTCGGCCAGGCTCTTCCAAACGACGAAGCGAAGCTTCGCGATGCCTTGCTGCGCCAACGTAGTCGGGGCCAATGTCTTGTAGGTGTAGATCGTCGACTTGGGGTCGCAGTTTGCGCGAGGGTGGATGTTGAGGCGGGTGATCGCCGCGACGGGGATGGGGAGGTCAGTCATGGGATGCCCGGGGAA
>JAGNNA010000315.1 GCA_017990895.1 Reyranella sp. | reverse complement strand
CTCGAAGGCGGCGCGAAGTCCCTGATCTTTTCGTCGGGCATGAGTGCCGCGACCGCCTGTTTCCTGGCCCTCTCGCCCGGTGACCATGTCGTGACCTCGAAAGTCATGTACTGGGCGCTGCGCAACTGGCTGATGACCTTCGCGACCCAGTGGGGGCTCAAGGTCGAATTCGTCGACACCGACAAGACAGATCAGGTGGCGGCCGCGGTCAAACCGGGCGTCACCAAGCTCGTCTGGATCGAGACGCCGGCCAACCCGACCTGGAGCGTGTCCGATATCGCGGCGATCGCCGAGATCGCGCACAAGGCGGGGGCGCTGCTGGGCGTCGATTCGACGGTCGCGACGCCGGTGCTGACGCGGCCGATCGAGCATGGCGCCGACATCGTGATGCATTCGGCCACCAAGTATCTCAACGGCCATTCCGACATCATCGCCGGCGCCCTGACGAGTGCGCGCGACGATGCCTACTGGGCGAAGATCCGGACCATCCGTTCGCAGCTCGGGACCATCCTCGGCCAGACCGAAGCGTGGCTGCTGATGCGTGGCATGCGCACCCTGTTCCCGCGCGTGGCCTGGGCCTGCAAGTCGGCGCAGAGCCTCGCCGAGAAGTTCGCCGAACATCCGATGGTGGAACAGGTCCTCTATCCCGGCCTGCCCGCCTTCGCCGGCCATGCGGCGGCGGCAAAGCAGATGAAGGGTGGCTTCGGCGGCATGCTGTCGGTGCGAGTGCGGGGCGGCGAGCGCGAGGCCATCGCGACGGCGGCCAGGGTCGAGCTATGGAAGCGCGCGACGTCGCTGGGCGGCGTCGAGAGCCTGATCGAGCATCGCGCCAGCATCGAAGGGCCGGGCACCCCCTGCCCGCCCGACCTGCTGCGCCTCTCGGTGGGTGTCGAGGAGAGCAGCGACCTGTTCGACGATCTCGACCAGGCGCTGAAGCGCGCCCACAACGCCTGACCGGTCATCATTGGAGCGCGCCACTGGAGTGGCGCGCTCCAATGAGGTCGTCCTTCGGAAGACTAGGCCATCGTACCGAACACCGAAGCCAGGCCAGCGCCGATGCGCTCGTTCATCATCTCGATCGAGCCGTCGGTGTAGGCCGCGATCTTGGCGCCCGCGAGGTGGCGGGCGAGCGGATACTCGGCGCGCAGACCGTTGGCGCCCATCGCCTGGATGCAATCGGCGATGCGCTGAACGGCCATGTCGGTCGCGAACTTCTTTGCATATGCGGCCGGCATCACGGCATCGGCGCCCTCGTCGATCAGGCGCGCCGCGCGATAGGTGAGGAGACGCGCGGCCTCGAGGTCTGTCGCCGCATCCACCAGCTTCCAGCGCACGCCCTGATGCTCGATCACCGGCTGACCGAAGGTCTTGCGCTGCTGCGTGTAGCGCACGGCGGTTTCGAGCGACGCCTGCAGCATGGCGCAGCACATGGCCGCCACGTAGGCGCGGGCGCCGTTGATGCCGGCGAGTGCGGCCTTGAAGGCCTTGCCCGGCGGATGCAGCACCGCCTCGTCCGGCGCGAAATAGTCGACCAGGCGGAAACCGCCGACGCCGATCGCGTGGCCGCCATGCAGTTCGAATGGCTTCTCGCGATGGAAGCCCGGGCGTTCCGCCTCGATCGCAAGGCAGATGATGCCGCGATAGCCCTGGGACTTGTCGGTCTGCGCATAGGCCACGGAGAGGCCCGCGACCGCGGCGTTGGTGATCCAAGCCTTGGCGCCGTTCACCTTCCAGCCGCCCTCGACCCTGACCGCCTCCATTTCGAGGCCGCCGAAGTCACTGCCGACACCGGGTTCGCTGAGACCCGCGCAGCCGATCAGGTCGCCGGTCAGCATCCGCGGCAGCAGGCGTGCGACATGGGCCGGCTGGCCGTCGCGGGCGAAGCGCGCACAGGCATTGTGGTGGTTGATCAGCGCGAAAGCGAAGGCGAAGTCGTGCCGCGCGATCTCCTCGAAGGCGCGCAGCTTGCAGGAGAAGGACAGGCCCTGCCCGCCATGTTTCTTCGCCAGTTCGATCGTGTTGAGGCCGATGGCGCACGCGGCCTTGATCGTCTCGAGCGGATATCGACGCTCCCATTCCCAGCGCGCGGCGTTGGGCGCAACATGTTCTTCGGCGAACGCTCTGGCGCGCGCCACGACGGCCCGCTCTTCGGGCGTGAGAATTTCATCGAGCATCTTCTTGAGATACACGATTGGACCTCGGGCGCAACCGCGGGCTAGAATGGCACCAATGCGGGTGTAGCTCAGGGGTAGAGCGTCGGCTTCCCAAGCCGTAGGTCGCGGGTTCGAATCCCGTCGCCCGCTCCATAAATTTTCGGGCAGGAACGACTTGATGGATGGGGTGGCGCCAGTCGCGGCCAGCGGCGACTTCGCGGCCGACGCGGCTGCTTTCTCCAGCTATTGGCGCGACGCTGCGGAGCGTCTCTCCCGCCTGCCCGCCAAGCCGAACCGCGACGCCTTGACCTACGAGCAGGCCGAGTCGCTGAAGCAGGCGGCCCGCGAGGCTCGCTTCGCCTTCCTGCGCCGCCACGCCCGCACGCTCTACGACAGGCTGACCGACAACCGCGCCAGGTTCGTGCGCATCGAGCGGCTGGTCTATGACGCCGCCAATCTCGTGCCCGGCCTCGCGCCGACCGAGCGCCAGGTCGCGGCCGAGGCCGAGCTCCGCCAGTCCGAGAAGGACGGCGTCGAGATCGACCAGGGCATCCTGTGCAACCAATTCCTGGCCGATCCCGAGTGCGGCCTGCACCTCTGCCACGCGATGCTGCTGCCGCGCGAGGAGTCGGCAGAGGCGCTGGCCAAGTTCCAGCGCGACGGCCGCCTCGATCTCGGCTGCGCGAAGGTCGAGCGGCAGGGAAAGGCCGTGGTGCTGCTTCTGTCCAACCGGCGCTTCCTCAATTCGGAAGACAACGCGACCCAGGCCGCAACCGAGATCGGCGCCGACGTGTGCATCCTCGACCGGCAGAGCGAGGTCGCGGTGCTGCGCGGCGACGTGGTACCCGAGGGCAAGTATGCTGGCCGGCGCGTCTACAATGCCGGCATCAACCTCACGCACCTCTACTACGGCAAGATCCCGTTCCTGTGGTTCCTGATCCGCGACATGGGCTTCGTGAACAAGATGTTCCGCGGCCTCGCCCGGCCCGACGTCGCGCCCGACGAGGTCGCGGGCGATTCGATCGAGAAGCTCTGGATCTCGGCTGTCGAGACCTTCGCCATCGGCGGCGGCTGCCAGATCCTGCTGGCGACCGACTTCAACATCGCCGGCCGCGACGCCTACATGACCCTGCCGGCGCGCAAGGAAGGCATCATCCCGGCGATGGCGAACCTGCGGCTCTCGCGCTTCGTCGGCGACCGTCTCGCGCGCCAGGCGATCATGTACGAGCGCCGCATCGAGTGCGATTCGGAGATCGGCCGCATGATCTGCGACGAGGTCGTGGCGCCGGAGGAGATCGACGCCACCATCGTTCGCGTGATCGACCGGCTGACCGGATCGGGCGCGGTCGGCGCCATCGGCAACCGCCGCGCGCTACGATTGGGTGTCGAGCCGCTCGACACGTTCCGCCGCTACGCCGCGCTCTATGCGCGCGAGCAGGCTTACTGCCACTTCAGCCCGGCCCTGATCTCGAATCTGGAGCAGTACTGGAACGCCGCCAGCCGGCGGGCTTAGCTCTCTGACCCCTCCGCCCCTTCGGGGCACCTCCCCATTTGAATGGGGAGGCAATGAGTCTTCGTTCCTCCCCATTCAGATGGGGAGGTGGCGGCGTCTTACGCCGACGGAGGGGTCGTGCTGCGCTCAGTGCTCGCGCGGGGCGTGCTTGCCGAGTATTCGCTGCAGGGTGCGGCGATGCATGTTGAGGCGGCGCGCGGTCTCGGAGACGTTGCGGTCGCATTGCTCGAACACCCGCTGGATATGCTCCCAGCGCACGCGGTCGGCCGACATCGGGTTGCTGGGCGGCGGCGGCAGCTTGCGGCCGTGCGCGGTCAGCGCCTGCTCGATCGCGTCGGCGTCGGCGGGCTTGGCGAGGTAGTCGACGGCGCCTTCCTTCACGGCGGCCACCGCGGTCGCGATGTTGCCGTAGCCCGTCAGGACGACGATCCGGATGTCGGGACGCGCCTGGCGCAGCGGCCCGACGAGCTCCAGCCCGTTGCCGTCGGCCAGCCTGAGGTCGAGCACGGCGAAGGCCGGCGGCCGAGCGGTCTGGGCCAGGGCTTCGGCAACCGAGCCCACGGCGGTGACGATGAAACCGCGTTGCTCGAGCGCGCGCGCAATACGGTTGCGGAAAGCTGCATCATCGTCGGCGATCAGCAAGGTACGGTCCTTGTTGTTCGTCGTGCCGGCGATCACAGGCGACAAGGGGCGCGGGGCGCCGCTGTCCTGGGTCATGGCGACTCCTTCGACATCGGCCGCTATGTAGCCTTGAAGACCGGATTTGGCCAGCGCACCGAAACGGCGGCACCGCCGCCCGTGTCGCTGCGATTGCCGAAGGTGACGTTGGCGCCGGTGCGCTCCAGCAGCGTCTTGGCGATGAAGACGCCCAACCCCATGTGCCCGCCCTGGCCCTGGCGGGTCGAAATGAACGGGGTTCCGAGCTCGTCGAGCAGCGCCTCGGAGAAGCCCGGCCCGTCGTCCACGACCTCGACCTCCGACCATTCGCGGGTCCAGCGGGTGGCAACGCGGACCTCGCGCCGGGCAAAGGATACGGCGTTCTGCACGATATTTCCGATACCCTGCATGATCTCCGGGCTGCGCAGCTGGATGGGCGCCGTCTTCGGCACGTCCTCCCCGATCGGCCCCGCCTCGAAGGTGATGGCGATCTCCTCGCGCGCGTAGTTCTGCGCCGCCGCCTCGATGAGCGCCGGCAGAGGAACGAGCGTGTAGGAATCCGACACGTCCCCCGCAGGATCGGTCGAGAGCCGCGCCAGGATCGACCGGCAGCGCTCCGATTCGGCGGCCAGCAGCTCCACGTCCTCGCGCAGGGGATCGTCGAGCTCGATCTCGCGCAGCATTTCTTTGGTGACGACGGCGATGGTCGACAGCGGCGAGCCCAGCTCATGGGCCGCGGCGGCCGCGAGCGCGCCCAGGGCCGAGAGCTGCTGCTCGCGCGCGAGCGCCGCCTGGGCGGCGGCCAGCGCATCGGCCATCTGGCGTTGTTCCTCGGCCAACCGCCAGCCGTAGAGCGTGATCAGCATGGTCGTGAGCGACAGGCCGGCCCAGACGCCCACCTGGTAGATGTCGGGCAGATCGGGCGGCGGCCCCCGCCAGGGCAGCGGCTGATAGAACACCCCCAGCACCGCAATGCTGGCGATCGTGAGCAGGGTGAGCGCGACGTTGCTCGCCAGCGACAGGATGGTGGCCCCGATGGCCACGGGCGCGAGCAGCAGCAGCGAGAAGGGATTGACCAGACCGCCGGTGAGATACAGCAGCACGGCGAGCTGCAGGATGTCGAAGGCGAGGAAGATCGCCGCCTCGCGATCGTCGATGCGCGCCGAGCCCGGCCGGCCGATGCTGACCGTCAGATTGAGCAAGGCCGAGAGCGCGATCGTGCCGCCGACCGCTAGGACCGGCATGCCGAAGCCCAGCCCCCAGTGCACGACGGCCGCGGTGAAGGCCTGGCCCGCCACGGCGCCCCAGCGGATGAGGACCAGCGTGCGCAGGCGCACGCCGCCGCGCAGCACGGGCACGGTGCCGGAACGCCGGGGAGCGGCTAGCGGAGTCTCTGAAGATCGGCGCGCGTCGTCGTCACGCACCGCCACGATGCTATTCCTCGATCATGAGGTGCTTGCGATGCACCGTCGTGAAGAGCGGGATCCTGCGCTGCACGGTGCGGTCCGGCGGTTCCTTCACCAGCCGGCCGATCTCACCCAGGAT